>NZ_LR215034.1 GCF_900660635.1 Mycoplasmopsis gallopavonis | reverse complement strand
TATATATATTAAAATGTACTAATTTCAGAAACAATAATTTAACTAAATTAAAAGAATGCTTTTTGCGTTCTCTTTTTTAGTTTCTAGAAATGTCAAAAATTAAAGTTTTTGAAACATTTTCTGGAATTGGTGCACAACATAAAAGTTTAGACTGAGTTAATAAAAATCTTCAATTTAAAAATAAATTTGAAGTAGTGCAACGGCTGATTGAGATATTCGTGCTATTATCGCTTACGCTGCAATTCACAATAAACTCAAAATAGATGAAATAGAAAAAATTTTATTAAAAATATATAAAAATGAAGAAGAATTAAATAGCTACTTAAACAAACATGTTTTTAGTAGAGATCTAAAAATCCAATTAAAGCATAATTAATCAAAAGAAGATCTTAAAAAATCTTAGCAAGTGCAAACTTTATTAATAAAATTATTCAGATATCAAAACTGTTACAGGAGAAGTTTTAGATAATCTTAAAATAGATCTTTTAACTTATTCTTTCCCTTGTCAAGGTCTATCTGTTGCTAGTATGGGTAGAGATAAAGGGATCAAGAATAAAGAAAGTACTAGTCATTTAATTGAGAAATCGGAAGAATTTTAGAAGAATCAAATCATAAACCAAAATATTTATTGCTTGAAAATGTTAGAGGATTGGTTACAAAATATTCACACGAGTATGAAGAATGAAAACATTTTTAAGTAATTTAGGTTATAAAACTTTTACTGGTATTTTAAATGCTTCAAATCACGGATCTTTACAAAATCGTGAGAGAGTTTTTGCCATTAGTGTTTTAAAAGATTATAAAACTCCTTTTAATAATGACGAAGAATACCTTTTATATTTAAATAAAATTGGGCAAAAATATGTTTTAAATGATATAGAAGAAAGAAAAAAGAAATATTTTAGTATTTTGACTTAAATAACAAAATATTAAAGAAGCATGATCTGCACTTATTAATGACACTCCATCAAGAAAAAAGGTTATTGATAGTTGTAAGAATTAAGTTTAGCAGATCCAAGCTATAAAATCAATACTTTAACTACTAAACAAGATCGAATTCCTAACGCAGGTTATATTCCTATTTCTCATAATTTGAGAAGAAATTGCAATATCGTTTTATTACTCCACGAGAAGCTTATAAAATCATGGGATTTGAAGATCTTGATTTTAACAAATTAGTACCTTTTGTTGAAGAAGGGATCTTAAATAATGATTGTCTATGAAGGCAAGCAGGAAATTCAATTGATGTCAATGTTCTAAAAAGGATTTTTGAAGTCATAGGTATTATTGACGAAATGAATAAAAATAAGAGGTAATTATGTCAACAACTAATAAAGAAAAAATAAATATGTTTTAATTATTGAAAAATAGGAACAAATACTAATAGTTATATTGAAACAAAATTATTTAATTTTTAAAATCAAATTGAACAAATTTCAAAATAATACCCTAAATTTTACACAAGAAGAATTAAACAAAGAAGATCCGAAAAACGCTAAAAACGCAGTATTTATGCAAGCAGCGAAAACTCTTTCTTTTATTGGGGTTTTAAAAGAAGAAAATAAAGAATATTTTTGAACCACAAAATTTTTAAACAAATTCCAAAAATTCGATCAATCTTTTTTAGAAAATAAAGAACAATTTATTCAAGAAATTTATGATTTTGGTTCAGAAGAACTAATTAATAAAATTGATGCATATGTTGAATTTTTAAAACAAAACTATGAAAATAGTAATGATGAAGAAGAATCTGATTTTAGAGAAAATTTACAAAAAAGAATTTTACTAGCTGATTCAAACTGAATTCATTCAATTTTAATTGATTTTGATGTAGAAGGCGAAACCCTATCAGAGGATAATAACTGAATTTTAGAATATAAAAAATTTGAAATTTACCTGGTGTTCAAAAAGTGCAAGAAAAAAATTATTGAAAAACACTTGCTAAAATACTTTAAACAATAAAAAATCACATATTAATGAAAAATGTAAAGATATTTTAAAAGTAGTTAATTATTTAGCACACAAAAATTCAGAAGAAGTTTTATTCCAAAATTTTCAATATACTTTTGACAAAAATAAGAAAAAAGAAGAATGTAAAGATTATGATAAAACAATAATTAGAGTGGATAGACTTCAAACAACAATTAAAACTGTTTTAGAATATTTCAATTGACTTAGAAAGAAACATATTTATATTCCATTTTATCAAAGAAATATTCTTGAAATAAAGATTATTTAGAACGATTAATTGATGATATTGAGCTTTTGGCAGATAAATATCCATCTCATTCTTTCAAAAAAGGTGAAAATTATCATTTTTTAAGCACAATAACAACTAAATCAAAAGGTCATAGCAACAAAAACGAGATAATTGATGGTCAACAAAGAACTATTACATTAATTTTTACTAATTTTGCTTTATTTAAATATTTATGTCAAAGAAAAATCAAAGATTATGAAATTCCATGAATTTATGATTCTATGTTCAATAATTCTTATGATAACCAAGATTACGATAATCAAGATTTTGTTGGTAAATGAATTGACAACCCTTCCAAACTTAATGGACTTTTAAATTTTTCAAAACTTTTTGAAAATAATATAGAAGCAATCCAAGATATTTGAGGAGGAAAGAAAATTAATGGAAAAGAATCTAAACCTAACAAAATTAATCAAGATGAAGGCGAAAAACAATTAAAAGAAAATTTAATTTATATTTATAGCTATCTTTCTAATAAACTAGATCAAAAAGACGACTTATATGTCAAAGATTTTGTCGAAAGACTTTTATATGGTTTTGTTATTAATCACGTAGAAGTTCAAGAAGGTGCTTCTGAGCAAATTTTTGAAAGAATGAATTTAATGAGTAAAAAACTAAATAATCTAGAAATGCTTAAAGCTTATATTTATGAAAGATTAATTAATAAAGATTTAGAGGACAAAGAAATTCAAATTAATTTAGAAAACTTTATGCAATTATTTTATTCATTCTTTATTAAAGGGAAACCGAAAGCAGAAAATTTAGAAGTGACAGAAAGTCCAAATTTAAAACTTTTTACAACTTATTTAAATAATAAATATGAACTGAAAATGAATTCAAATTATGAGTATTCTCCTCTATATATCATTAAAAAGTTTTTGGAAATTCATTCAAATGAAGCTAAAGATGATTCATGATTAGAAGCTTTACTTTTAGAAAAACTTAAATTTCAATATTCATTGATCAAAAATCAAGAACATTTTAATAATTGAAAAAATGATTTTGACAAATTCAAAAAAATTTATCCTAAAAGAGAAAAAACTTCTAATCCAGATTTAATCGAATGACTATTTCCTTTTGTTTCTATGGCTTCAAAAGGGAATGTGACCGTTTTTCTTCCGTTAGTTATTTTTATTCTCGATTCTTTTGAAATTTTGGATAAAAAAATAGAAGGTGGTGAAACAAAAAAATTATCTATTTGAAGAGAAGTGATTAAATTATTATTCGAAATTGAAAGATTTACTTTTATTTGAAAAACAGCTAAATTTGAAGGGCAATCACTCTCACGTGGAGTTTACATTTTGATAGATAAACTCAAAAAAGAATCTAATTTAACTGCCCAAGCTCTTAGAAAGGGTCTTTTTGAATTAGTCTTTAACAATCAAAAAGTTCTTCTTGTTGATGATAAGTTTATTCTTGATGATGAATTTAAGTTAACTATTTACAACGAAATAGACAATAATTTCAAAAATAATGTAGATTCTAAATCAAGAAATAGTGAATATACAGAACTAATGTTTAGAATCATTTGATATTTAAAGAATTCAAGAAATTCTTTCCCAAGATTAAACTCATGATGACATATAGGGGAATTTGAAGTTTTATTCAAAGAACCTTCTTGAGATCATTTTTATGCCACAAATTCTAAAATAAAAAATCTTGACATTGAAAGTAATGAAGATAAAGACAAACTTATTAATTCTATCGGAAATGGATTTATACTTCAATCATCCTTAAATTCTAAATATAAAAATAACTCTGTTGAAGAAAAATATGACAATTTAAAAAAACAGACTGGAATTTTTTTATCTTTCGTTAATTCACAAGAAGGCTTAGAACCTTTATCTAAAGAATGAAATTCAGAAAAAATAGAAAAAAGAAGAGATGACATTGTTGAATTAATTAAAGAAATTTATTTAAAAAGTTAGCATTTTTCAGCTAACTTTTTTATTCTTGAATTTCAAATGAAATTAAATTACGATTAATAAATTTAGGATCCATAATTTTTTCTAAATCCTCAAATGATTTTATTTTTTCGCTTTTAGCAATATGAAATTCTCAAAGAATTAATTCGTTTTTAAAAACGGGATGATCATTGTTGTCACGAATAATTTTTAAATACGAACAAAATCATTCGATTTGATTAATTAATTCATTTGATAACTCTATTTGAGTTAAATCAAAACTAATTTTTCAAACAAAATCATTTGTCTTTTGAGCTTCACTATGTTCATCTTGATAAAGTTTTTGTGCTTGAAAAACTTCATCTAGGAAATCAATTAATTGTTCATGTTCTTTCGTAATTTTTCCAATTGATTTATATTCAATATTTGATGAGATGTTGTAACTTTTGATGTAATTTTTATTTTTAAAGTAAAGAAAAATTAATAAAATCCCAATTAAAACCAAAAGAGCTAAAAGTCCAAATCCAATGTAAATTAAATATTTAATTGATAAGCTTTCATTTCAAACGGATAAACCTTGGAAAACTTCAAAAAATAAGGTAGAGAGCACGAAAGTAAGTCCAAAAGCAATTAAGAAACGACCATTTCAAGTTGTGAGTTTCTTTGTCTTTTTTCAAAATTTAGGATCTTCGGAATTTGCAATTTTAATTCTTTGATAGATATCTTCGAAGAAATTATTTGAAAGTACTTTTAAATTAGAAACTGGGCTTACAACTTCTTTCTGATTATTTTTAAAAGTAGCATTTACATGTTTTCAATCAAATAGTCTTTGTTCAATTTGTTCAAGTGCATCAATTAAGACTTTATTTGAAATTTCTGCAATATCTTTGTTTTTAATAAAGTTCTCAAATCCTTTTCTAAATTCTTTTTGTTCAAGATTGTTTTGAAGCTCATTTTGAATTAAAGAAATTAATTGGATTTTAAAAGCTCTTCTTAAATTTTTATAGATCGCACTTTTTAAAGAATTGAATTTTTCGTGATTATCAGCTCATGTACTTGGGATAAAATTCACCAAGTCAATTTGTTTTAAATAGTTTTTATATCGAATTGGATCGTTAGAAGTTTTAATATATCCATTTTGAGATAAGTTTGTAACTAAAATTTCTCTTAAAGTTGTTTCATCAATTGGCTCAAAATGATCGTTTTTTTCTTCTTTGAAATCACATTTTGAAGGATCATTTTTTTGATCAAAACTTCTTTGTAAAAAAGTTTGATCAAAGCTAGTTTCTAGAAAAATAAAGCAAAGATTTTTTAAGAAGAGTAAAGTTCTTTGACTAATTGCTCGGTCAAACAATTCTTGGTAAATTGTTTTGATTTGTTCTATTGTTTTATTTATTGAAAATTCTTTTTTCATATTTTTAACTTTCTTATTACTTATTTTAACAAATCTTGATTATTTTGAAAACTTGCACATTTTTAGTTTTATAATTAAAACCACCTTAAAAGTTTATTTTAATTAATTAAAATAACTTTTTTAATCTAAAAGTTAAAGGAGATTTTATGAAAAAAACTTATAAATTATTTTTAGGAAGTATCATTCCTTCTTTAACTCTTCCGCTTGTACTTGTTTCAAGTACAAATTCTAATATTCCTCCTCAACGAAATATTAATGAATACCAAACCAGTTCTTTGGATATTACAGATACAAATTTGGAATTTAATGATTGAATGAAATATGTAGATGGTCAAAAGAGATTAGGAGATCTTTCGATCCCCGGAACACACGATTCTGCAATGTTTAGTGGTTGAGGTGCTAAATGATTTTTTGGACAAGCCTGAGCAAAAACTCAAAGTCGAAATTTTCAAAATCAATTAAAATCTGGAATTCGTTTTTTTGATCTTAGAATATCAACTGATATGTGAATTTATCATGGCAATGTTGGTTCAAATTATGACTTGAAAAAAGTTTTAAAAGAATTTGTAACCTTTTTAAAAGCACATCCAAATGAAGTTATTTTAATTCGTTATAAAGATGAAAATTCAGATCCTAAAAAGATGAGTTCTAGAGATGCGTTAGAATGAAAAAAAGAAATTGTAAAAACTTTTGAAAATCCTGAAATTCGTGATTATATTTATAAGAACAGTAGTCAAGACTCATTTGAAAATCCTACACTAGATTCTGTTCGGGGTAAAATTTTTGTTTTAGATAACATGCACAAAAATATTTGAAAAAATAATTTTAGCTATGGTGCTGCTTGATGATCTGTTTTAATTGATGTTCAAGATGAATGAAATACCACTGAACAAGTTAAAATGCAAAAAATTAAGGAAACTTTAAATCTTTCTAATAATGAAAATAACGGAAATCATTTAATTATTAATTTTACATCTAGATCAAAAGATAATAGTAAGCCTTACGAAACTCATAAAGAAATTAATAAACAAACTATGGCTTATTTAAAAGCTAACAATATATTAAGAACCGGAGTTTTAATTTTTGACTTCCCTGGCGATGCACTTCTTAAAAGAATAGTTCAAACAAATTACACTTATACCCAAGAAGAATTAAATCGTCCGAATCTTTTACCAAGAGTTAATTTAAACTTTTTTTCTCCAACAGCAGGTGAGAATTTTATTCAAGCTAACGCAAGCTTAGCAAATTTAGATCTTTCTGTTGAAATTTTAGATACAAAAAAAGAAGTAAGAACTCCTGTCAATGTTAGAATAGATATCAATTCAAATAGAATTTATTTACCTAATAATTTACAAGTAACAGATCGAATTATGATCACTTACAATCAAAAAACAATTCCAAATATTTATTACCCTCAGCCTCAAAAGTACAATCAAACTGTTAAGTGAGTTTCGGTTGAAAAAAATTCATTATTTGATCGTTTGCTCGCTAATTTAGAGAATAAAGTGCGTGAAGGAAGACGATCTTTAATTGAAATTACTGGTCTGGGTTCAAGTGAAACTAAACTTTTTACAAATTATTTTGCAAGACCTTTGATTCAACTTAAACAAAATCCAACCGTAACACAAGAATCAATTAACCAACTTCGTGATTTAAATTTAGCATTAAAAAACAATTTTGATACTTGATTAAATTTATTAAAAAAGAAAAAAGAAGTTGAAACAAAAATTCAACTTTTAAATCAAAGCTTAGTTTCAAATTACCTTAATCAAAATGACTTTGAATCATTTTTTCAAGAAATAAATAATCAAGAAGCAGAATATCAAAGAATTCTTTCTTTAAATTCTTTACCAACTATAGCTCAATGAAATTCTTATTTCAATTTTTATCAATCAGCAGATTTAAAAATTAGTTTTTTAAATGATATTATTGCTCAAAATCAAGCTTTTAATCGTGATTCATTTTTAAATAAACTTCATTTACCTAATAATTTAAATTGAGCAAATCAGTTTTATTTAAATTTAATTGATTCAAAATTAACTTTAATGAAAACTAATTTAGTTAACTCAATTTCTAATTTTAGTAATGATTCAAAATTATCAGCTAAACGAACAATCGAAAACTTAAACTCTCAATTTGTTAATTTTGGTAATTTTGTAGATTCTAGTTCTAATCAACTTAGTAATGCACTAGACTCAGCAACTAATTTATCAAGTGTGCAAAAAAACTTTTTCCACACTGATTTTGAAGCAGCTTTAACTTCTAATAGAAATTCTGATGTTACTAGTTTGATAGCTAAAATTAATCAATTTAATAGTTTTCTAGCAAATGTTGAGACTCAAATTGCAAACTATAATCAAGTACTAAGTTCAAATTACTATAATTTTGCTTCTAACATTCAAAAAACAAATTTTACTAACTGAACTAATCAATTAAAAGCCAATAAGTCAACTTGGAATTATGCTGAACTAAATAATTTAATTATCAAAATTAATAATTTAGTACAAGAAATGCAAAGAAATTTTGAAAGTTATGAAGCTCGTAAAAAACAACTTCAAAATGAAGTTAATGGATTAACTTATATCAGTGATTTAGAAAAACAAAATTTCCAAAATGAACTAGAATCTAATCGAGATTTAGAACAGATGGAAATTAAAAAAGAGGCGTTAATTACAAAAAATAAAGAAAATGAGTCATTAATAAATTTTGCACTATCTAAACTAGGACAATAAAAATTAACATTCCTTCGAATGTTAATTTTTTATATTTTTAAAGGAGAAAAAATGGGAAAACATTTTACAGAAGAACAAGAAAAAGAAATTTATAATACATTTTTTCAATTAGGTAAAAAGGATGCGATTGAACTGATGTATAAATATGGTGCAAAAGCAAAAGATAAATATGTGAAAGCGAGATTACGAAGAATATTAAAACATTATAATTTTAATATGAATAAAAAACCAAGAAAGCCTGGAACCGGTAGGTCAAGAAAAGCGAAAGAACAAGATATAAATTGAAACATTTTTACACGAGAAGATTTAATTGAAATTGCAAAAAGATATAGAGAAATTACAAAAGATAAATTTAAAACAGAGAAAGTTCAAGAGGCATCAAATATTAATATGGCTTCGTATAAACTTGCTATTTTGTTGTATCTTTGTAGACAAACAATATCCAAACATAAAAGAAATAATTTTGCTCCTAAAAATAAATCCAGAAAAATAAAGTACCAAGACTTGATTATTGATTCATTTAAACAAAATAGATCTAAATATGGTAGACAAAAATTAAAATATTTTATCTTAAAGCACTATAAAATAGACATAAACGAAAGAACTCTAGGAAGATATATGAATGCCTTAGGTTTATTTTGCAATGTCAGAAAAAGAAAAAAACTAAAAGAATCAAAGAACACATCTATCATAAAAGAAAACATTGTTAATAGAGATTATAATGATGTATATAACAGAAATATATACGCTACTGATGTAACATATCTTCCAGCGACAAAAGATGCAATAAACAATAATGTTTATCTTTCAGTAGTAATTAAACATAAAACTAAAGAAATAATTAGTTTTTCTCTTTCCAAATTTAATGATTCAAAATTAATTTACAAAACATTTGAAAATGTTGATTTTGAAAAAAGTTTTATACTACATTCAGATCATTGCTCAACTTATACATCTGATGATTTTTCTCGTTTTATTCAAAATAAAGGTGGAATAATTTCGCTTTCAAAAGTAGGAAATAGTTTAGATAATAGAGTTGTGGAATATTGATTTTCAAATTTAAAAACTGAATTAATTAGAGATTTAAATATCAAAGCTATGACTTTGAATGAACTAGAAAAAGTGATATCTAATTATGTTCATTGATACAATAAATTTAGAATTCAATCATGTCTGAATTGAAAAACCCCATACGAATATAGTATGGGGCTATCCAATTTAATAAATTGTTAATTTTTTCTGTCCTAGTTTAATCTGAACCATTTTTTAATCAAGCCCAAAAACAAGGTTTAAAACAAGAAATTATTGCAAATACCCAATTATCTAAAAATCAGTTAGAAAATCAGATTACCTCTCTTGCTAATAAAATTGAAGTTATTCAAGATTTATTAGCAAATCGTAACCAAATTCTTGCAAGTCAAAATTATCAAGATGCAGATTTAACAGCAAAAAATGAATATAATGCTAAATTTAGCGAACTTGAAAAAACTCAAACTTCAAATCAATATTGAAAAATTAATCAGTTAAATCCGCTTTTAAATAATTATCAAAATGCACTTCAAACTTTAAATGGAGAAGCAAAATTAAATCTTGCTAAGCAAGAGTTAAAAACTAAAATTACTAACTCAAATTTATTAGAATTTAACCGTAATAAACTTAGTATTGAAATTAATAATGCTAAAAATTTAGATCAATTAAGTCCTATTAATTCTGAATTTAGAGAAATTAGTAATTTAATTAGCGAGTTTCAAAAACAAACTAAATTAAATCAAACTCAAAAAGATTTCTTTGCAAGCCAAATTGAAAGTAAAGATGTTTTAATTTCCAAATCTAAAATTCAAACAAACTTTACTAATTTAAATTCAAAAATGACTTCTTTTAAAAATGCTTTTAATGATTTTCGAGCGTTAATGAAAAGTTTAGAAACCAATCACTTAGATAATTTTTATAATCTTTCAAAGATTTTTTATGATGATGAATTTGCTAAATTTAACACTGACATGCTAACAAGTGAAGCAATTGATAAAGAACTTGAATTATTTGCTAATTTTAGTTTTATTTTAAAAGATGTAATTAGGAATTATCAAAATTATGATGATCAACAAATTCTTGCTAAATATCAAAAACTTGAAGATTTATATTTTGCGAAGAAAAAAGATTATTTTCAAATTCTAATTCAAAATTATTTAAAGATTTTAAATGCCCGTAAAAAAGATCTTAATAATAGCTTTGGCTCAAACGAATATTATGCAAACAAAATTAATGAATATTTAGGAAACTTTAATGCTTCATACAATCAAGATGCAACAATTGATGTTCTTAAACAAAATCTCCAAGACTTAACTACTCATTTATCAAGTTTTGATGAAGATATTCAAGAGAAACATCTTGCTTTAGAAGCTTTTAAGGGATCTTTTAACAAAATAACTGAAATAGCAAATTCACTAAAACAACGCTTTTCAACTTTTAGCGAAGAAATTGATTCGCAAATTAACTTGCCACTTGCGGATTATGCTCTTGACATTGCAAAAATGAGTTCAAATCAAATTCTTGAACACAAAAATCAAGTTGAAGAATTATTAAATAAGATTAATGAATTATCAGCAAAATATGAAGCACAAGAAGATGAAAAAAGTGCCAAAATTCATGAATTAAAAAGATTAATTGTTGAAACAGAAACTTTTATTACAAATACAAAAGCAATTCAGTTTAGTGATTTTAATGAACTTTTAAATACATCTTTAAATAATGCAAAAACAATTAATGAAGATAGCGATCTTGAAACAATTAAACAAACTTTAATCAATCTTACAGACAACCTTGCTCTTGCTACTAATGCTTCAAGAGAATATCAAGAATTATTAACAAATTTACTAGATCAAAAAACACAAATTAAATCCAAATTATTTAGTAAAGATGCAAATCTTGCTGATTTAGCAAATTATCTTAACACTTGAAACCAAAATTTTGAAATTAAATTAGAAAGTTTAACCAAAGCACAGCTGAAAGAATTTGAGGTTGCTCTTAATAATTTCTTTAGAGCAAACAATGAAATTATTGCTCAAATTATCAAAAAACATCAAACATTAGTTATTAATTATACAAACTTAAAAAGCAGTTTAAATTCACTTATTAGTATGGATAATCTTTCAGAAAATTTAATTAGAATCAAAGAGGATTTTCTTCAAAATTATGCTCAAATTAATCTTAGTCAAACCGGAAATGCTGAGTTAGAAAAAATAAATACTAAGTTAGAAAGTTTTATTAATGAATTTAAAACTTTCTTTAAATCGGATTTATTAGAAATGTATATTGCTAATAAAGACTTTTTAGCAACAAATAACTCTAATTTATCTAATCAACAATTAAATTTCTTTGAGTCAGAAAACAATTTAAATCAAAATTTAAGTAAGCTTAAAGAACTTAATAATTTTATGAAAGAAATTATTTCAGTTCATAGCAACTTAGACCTTGGTAGTTTAAATGAGGCTCAATTTGATTCTTTACAAAATCAATTTAGTGAAATTTTAAACTCAGAACAATTGAACAACTTTCTTGAATATAAAAATGAATTAAATCAAAAAATGGAAGAATTTAAAAATCTTTGAGATTTAGCTTCCGAAAAATATCAGACAAGCAATGATCCAGAAATTAAGGAAAATTATGAGCAAAATATTCAAAACCTTGATCGTCAATCAAATTTATCCTTAGAAAAAATAGCAGAAAATACTTTAAAACTTCATTTCTTTTTAAGTTTAGAAGAACACATTGTCCAACCAGAACAACCCAAAGTTCAAGCACAAAAATCAAACTATTTATTATGAGTTTTATTACCAATTGCAGTTACGCTTCCAATTCTTGGAATAGCTGGATATTTCATCTTTAAAAAATTCAAAAAATAAGCATCAAGTAATTTGATGCTTTTTTATAAGGATTTCTTAACTTAATCAAACTAAAAAGTGCATTTTTAATTGAAAAAAATAAATTTTTATAACTTTTTAGTTTAAAAGTACTATAATATTTTTGGAGGTAAAAATGGAAAACAAAGCAAAATGCAAATGTGTATGTGGATGCACAAAATGTACATGCGAACAATGTCAATGTAAATAAATTTAAAAAGTTAAAAATCAGCTCTAATTAAATAGAAAATAGAGCTGATTTTTTCTTTTCTTAGATATAAATTGGCGAAATTTGATGCCTTTTTTGATTTTTTTCTAGTATTTTTGTTTTATCTAGTGATATTATGGTAATAATTTTAGTATAATAGAACAAAAAATAATAAAAAACATTTTAAGAAAAGCGAGGTAACGTGAAAAAAAGTAAATTACTAGTTCCATTACTTAGTGCGGCTATTTTACCTGTTTCAGGAATTTTAGTTGCATGTAATGATAACTCTACAGCGTCAAACAATGATGCTAAATATGACAAAATATTGCAATCAACAGAACAAATATTAAATAATATTAATAATTCTGAACTTGCAAGCGACTTATATATTAATTCAAATAATGAGTTAGCGGAAATCACTTCAAAATACAAAAAAGCTAAAAGTAATTCTGAAAAAGAAACAATTATTGAATCTTTAGAAAAATTTAGTACTAGACTTTTAAATGATTGAATCAAAAAATTAAGCTCTATTTTAGGTAATTCAGAAGCTTTAAATGCGGCCAAAGATAAAGCGAAACAAGATGCTGAAAACAATTTAGCAAGTGCCAAAATTGACTTAGAGCATGTTAGAGCTGCAAATGAAAATACTATTTCAGACTTAGAATTAAAAGTTGCACAACTTGAAAGAGATTTAAAGCGAAGCGTTCAATATAATGGAGAAAGTCTTCAAGAAGAAATTAAGGAATTAACCAAAGATTATTTACCAAGACAACTCTCAGGTAAACTTGCATTGTTAGAAGCTCAAACTTATTTAATCGATTGGTATCAAGCATTTATTGATTACTTGCAAAGTATGAATGTACGAGACGAAAGAACAAGAGAAACAATTGCTTCTATCGTTCAAAATACAGAAGGACTTAAACAAAGTACAATCTTAGCTAAACAAGAAACAGAAAAAACTCCTGAAAAGTACGGTACAAGAAGACAATTTAGAGCTGATTTAGCAATTACAATGGATAGAATTAAAAAAATTGGTGATAGATATAAAAATATTTTCAATTACGATGTTCCAAGATCTACAAGTAAATATTTAGAAGCCTTATATAAATGAAGAATCGAAAACTTTAGAGCATTAAAAGCTGCAATTGAAGCAAATGATTCATCAGTTTATGATGATTTTAATCCTAATCAAACAGGTCAACAAACTAAAGATGGACTTGCACTTACAGTGGGTGAATTTGCTGATTTATACGCTAATTCATTAAGTCGTGCGACAACTTATGCTGAACAACTTTTTAGTTATATTACATTAGAAGAAAAATATGCTAAAGTTGTTTTACATCCGCAAAACCTTGATGAGTTTTCACCATTTTTAAAAGTTCGTTTAAAAATGACAGAATATCCATTATACTACCGTCTTTATGATAGCGAACAAACAGCAAAATTGGATGTTTACTATGCAAGAACAATTGATAGCTTACGTGATTTTAGAAGATCAGAAGGTTATAAATATTTAAATTCAATTGCTTACCGTAAAGTTTACAATCAATGAGATAAATATGTTCAACAAAGTATTAACTATAAATACAATGGAAACGCTAATACTTATTACGAAATTTTAGGAACATTTACAGATGTTCTTCAAGGTGTGCAAGAATTAGCTGTTCCAGAAGAGCAAGTTAATGCTAAAAAAGCGGAAATTGAAGCAAAAATCGAACAAGTTAAACAATCAGTGTGAAGTAAAATTTTAACAATTAATGCAAAAGCAAATCAAGAAGATCCTGATGATAGCTTTACTCCTTATACTGACTTGAAATACAATTTAAGAGCAAAATATAGTCAAGCTAACGGCTTATCACAAGGAACATTTATTGAAGCTTTTGATAAATATATTGCATTTCTTTTAGCTGAAAAATATGTTGATAACATGATTGATCTATACAATTATTGAACACTTGTAGGTGATGATCCTAAATCAGATGAGCTTGAAGCTATTTTAAAATTAAAAACCAAATCAGCAAAACTTGAAAAAAGATATAAATTTGCAGAAAATGATTTTGAACAAAATAAATTGAATAAAAAATTCCATGAAGAAAATATCTTTCCTTTATTTAAGAATTTCTCTTGACCAAACTTTGATTCATTAAGTGACGAACAACAAAAATTATCAGCTTATAAAGAGGCTGTAAAGAAATTATTTGAAATTTATGAAAGAATTAAAAATATTTCAGATAATTTTACACTTCAAGGATATGATGATTGAAGTGATAAAGATTATTTCTTCCAAGATGCCTATGAATCAACTTATAATCAAATCAAGCAAGCTAATTCTGAATTAGAATCTAAAAATTCATTTAGTGATGTTGATGCAAGCTTTATCAACAACATGAAAGAAACTTACGAACAAAGAAAATTAGTAGTTGAAGAAGAATATCAAGCAGCACAAGAAAACTATGAATCTAAAAAAGCAGCTTACGAAAATTCTAATGAATTTGATCCTAGAAATTATGTAGTACCATCACAAGAACTTTATGCTTTTATTCGTCAATGAAATATTAAAAATCGTGCAGAATTAGCTTCTCTTGAACTTAATCCTGAAACAGAAACAGATCAAAAAGCAGTTGAGCTTTTTGCTAGTTATTCAAGTGAATGAAAATTTGGACACGAAGATACAAGCACTAGACCTTATATTAAGATTACAAATCTAGATATTGATGATATTTACAATACTGAACAAGGTCATGATGAAGAAGGTAATGTAATTCCTGAATATACAACAGATAAAGTTAAAGCAAATTTATTAGCAGCAGAAAAAGCTTATTTTGATGCAAATATGGCCTACTTAGAAGCTAAAAAAGCAAATGCTTCAAATTTAGCAGATTTAAAACAAGATTTAGTACAAAAAAGAAGTGATTATTATTCAGTCCTTAATGATTCGCACTATGGTTTCTCAAAATCAGGGTATGCAAAATACACTGTTTCACATTATGAAAAAGGACAACAAGTGACACTAACTCCATTACAATTAGCAAGTATTTATGCAAGTGAAGTTGCTACTTATCAAGTTCTCAAAGAATTACATGCTGAATATATGGACTCAGAAAATAATTAACTTTATTTAATTAAAACCATAAGTCCATTATGGTTTTAATTATTTTATTAACAATTATGAAAGGAAAATATGTCCAAAAAACTTAGTTTAAAACTAAAAGTCCTCATCGCCAGCGGACTCATTGCAGCTGGTGTTGGTGCTTCATATGGTGCTGTTTGAGCTTATGCACAAAACTCCGATGAAGTTAAAGGATCTTTTCCACCATTTAGTAAAGAAGCTTTAAAAAACAATTATGCTTCAATTAAAGAAGAGGGAGTTTTAACTCCTCAGTTAGGAATTTTAGACCCATTAAAAGAAAAAAAAGTTGCAGATTTAAATGAAGATGCAACAGAATTTTGATTTTTAAACAAACCAGAAGAACGTATGGATTTAGATACATTCTTCCAAAAATATTATGAAATTTATCAAGAAGGATTTATTTTAGAAGTTAAGTATGCTTCATTTAGCTTTTTTGATGAATATGTTTTGGCTGTTCGTCCAAAACAATTTATTGATTTTAGTAAATGATTTATGACTAATGTTGCATGAGGACCTGACATTCTTACTCTTGAAAGCTTTAGAATTGTTAAGGGAGCAGAACAAAGAGGTAACTCAATTACATTAGGTTCACACTCAACTGACAAAAAAGAATCAAGTGAAATTAAATTCTTCCCTGATGCTTTCTTTGGTTCACTTCCAATTTTTAGTTCATACTCAGGAAGAGGACTTGCACCAGATGCTTTAACTTATAGTACATTTACTAAAAGTGTTGATTTAAAAACATTAGAAGAATATTTAAATAATATTCCATTAGCATCAGCAATTATGAATAGCAATCATACTGAATATACAGATTCTTATGATACATCAGCTACTCGTGATAAACGTCCAAATTTAGAACTTTTCCAAGGATTATTAACCCCAGGTCGTTTAATTGGACAAAAATTTATAGTTTATAAAAATGATTCTCCTGAACATTTAAAAAATATTACAATTAGCGAAAAAGAAAAGGTTGCACAAGGTTTACTTTTAGTTTTACCTTACGATATAACAAAGGGAGAATTTGAAGATCTTAAAAAAGCAAATCCTAAAATTTATGATCAAGTTCAATTTAGTGATTTTGAACCTGCGATTATCAAAAATGTCAAAAAGCAAGCTTTAGTGGATCCAGCTGGTAAAGTCACTCCAATCAGTATGAAGCTTGACTTTGAATTTACTAATGATAGAGAAGAACGTTCAAAAGAATTTTCTCACTATTATAAAGAAGTTCCTGAAACTCTTTTTGACATGCAATCTCTTGGGGTTTATCGTAATTTAGTTGAATCACAAATTGTTAACTTTTTAGATTTCTATGATGTTAATAACTTTGTAGGTTCAGAACTTTATGTTTACCACAAAGACGGTAAAAATTACTTTTATAAATCATGAGCGGAAGCTGAGAACTCACTTAAATTAAACGGTGCTGGCGAAAATGCACTTTATAAAATTACTAAGTTTAATAAAGTGAAAGTTGGTGATGATTTTGTTCTTTATGCTCACTTAAAAAACATTAAAAATAATTCTGAAAATGCTGATCAAAGCGAATTAATTCTTCAGTTTAATTCAGGTGAAACTAGAATTGATAAGAAGTTAGAGTTTTTCCAATTTAAACAAGCAATCGGATATATTGGAAGTATTAAACCAACTACTTTATCAGCTGGTCCTGAAAACATTACACTTAAAGATGAAAAAGGAAATCCAATTCGTGGTTTAGCTTCAAGAGATTACCAGCTTTATACAGAAGTTTATTCAGGATTAATTGATATTTTAACCGCAAAATACCCTCACTTATTAAAAGATTTAAATGGACCACACGTAGAACAA
Organism: Mycoplasmopsis gallopavonis; assembly: GCF_900660635.1. GTDB lineage: Bacteria > Bacillota_I > Bacilli_A > Mycoplasmatales > Metamycoplasmataceae > Mycoplasmopsis > Mycoplasmopsis gallopavonis. Next base: position 2,128 of record NZ_LR215034.1, on the reverse strand, counting down.
ACTTTAAATAAAGAAGGATATTATACTTATAAAGTTGTTGATGGTCCTTACAAAGGAATGAGTGATGGAGACAGAATTGGATTACCTTTAGTTTTAAATGCTTTAATTGAAAATTATGAAGGAATTTCAACTGACTTCTTAAAATATGTTGGTGCTCACGAATATGGACACCACTATACATTAGAAGGAACTCAATCATTAAATAATCAAAAGAATTCAGTTGTTGTAGGAGGGCTTAACACACGTGGTGGTGTTAATGTGCAATCTTACTTCGCTTATGATGCTGTTAAAAATTATCTTGATGCTCGTACAGGGCTTGAAATTGTCAGAGTTGATGCTCTTGGTAACGAAACACCAAACGGAGAATTTATCAATTTCAAATATCATAAAATTCACTCAGATGAAGTTTTCAATGAAACAGATCAAGATATTTGAGGAACAGCTAATAAGAATGATGATATTTTTGATTTAATCAATAACAAACAAAGACGTTTTTTACAAAACTATGAAACTTTAAATGAAGCTGCAAAGCTTAGAGATGTTAAAGTTGGTGATTTATTTATTGCTAACTCATTTGACCGTCATTCAGGAACATTGAACCCTTATATTGAAGGGCCGATGTCAGCTTTTAACAATGCAAGCGACTTAGGATTTGAAAAACTTAGCACTGAGAGAGTTTTAAATATCGTTTATGATGGTAAATTCCAAAAAATTCCTTATGAAGTTAAATCTAATGGAAGTGTGGATATTAAAGTTATTGAAACATTAGGTAAAGGTGATCAAATGTCTATTTCTAAGATTAATGTCTTTAATAGTGACGGAACACCTGCAATCAATGTCCCTCTTTTCAAAGTTTTAGATCACGCTTCATGAGATTATGTTAATCGTCAAGTTGATGTAATTAAACAAAGTATTAACAACTTAGTTCGTGCAAACGGATATGATAGTGGATGAAACCAACCTTCAACTATTTTGGGTGGAAAACCAGAATTTTCATTAGTTAAAGTTCTTGAAGGTGAAAAATTAACTAAATGAGCAGATGAAGTTAAAACAAGAAAAGATCCAATTGAGAAAAACCCTGATTACAACATTTATGGTTATACTCTTGAAAACAAAGAAAGAAAAGGGTGATCATATCTTTCATTATTCTCAGATGCAAGTGGTAACTTACTTAACTGATATTTAATTAGACAAGCTGCTTACTCAAAAAACTTTTACGATTCATTAGACGATAAACTTACACAATACAAAACTTACATCAAAGATAAAGCTAATACTTACAACGGATATAACGCCGGAATTAACCCAACTGTATATTTTGATGAAACTCACAAATATAGTTTTCCATTAGCTAAAAATCGTAATAGTTCACCAATTTATAATAATCCAGATCGTCTTAAATCAGTTGCTGCACAATATGATTTACCAGTTCCGTCAGGTGAAGTGCTTTATGGTTTTGATTACTTCTTTATTGCTGGTTTAAACCAAAAATACCTTGGATTTTTAACTTCAAATAATACTTTAAGTTCATCTCCACAAGACGAACTTCAAAATTTGTGTGAGTGCTAAGAAAATGGCTGCAAGTTTTGATTTTCAACATTTTTACCTGCAATGAAAACTTACAAAAGTAAGGGTAGATAATGTCGAAATGGACGCTTTTGTTTTTGATAGTTTCTTAGATTTCTTTGAATTTTTTGCAGTTGATTACACTAAATTTACCAGAGTGGGGGTTGTTGAAGAACAAGTTGCTTACAACGTTGATTTAGATTATGCTAATCAAATTTGATTTTAGCAAACTTGGTGAATTAAAGGTTTATCAGGAAATGAAAGTGAGCAAGAAGTTGCTAATTATCTTTTGAAAAATTCATTAAATACCGTTATTTATTACAATTAAAGATTTCAACCCAGCTACAGATTTAGTTGCAAATCAAGCGATTTTCTCATCAGATTCGGAATCGCACTTGCAGAACCTGATTTTTACAATAATTTCTTCTAGATGATTCATTAATTCCAGATGGACAAAGAACTTTGCTTTAAATGTTGAAAAACTTCAAAATCTTTTTGTTAGAAAGCACAAGAACAAGGTTTAAGTGGGGCTGATTTTAATACATTAATGCCTGAGATTTAA
>NZ_LR215033.1 GCF_900660635.1 Mycoplasmopsis gallopavonis | reverse complement strand
CTAACTTTATCAATAATTTCTGTCAACTTTGCATTAATGATTTCACGAGAAGTTAAAGAATCATCAAGATCCATCTCCCCGATTAAATTTCTTAAAGTGGTTGCTGTTAAGTTTCAACAGCATTAACTGGTTTTTCAGCTCCATATGCGTATAATTTTGGATCGATGATTTTTAAGTAAGTTACTGTATCAACTTTAATTGTCGCATTATCTTTGGTAATAACAAGTGCGGCTGGAAGTCATAAATTTTTCTTTAGTACTATCTTGATTAAAACACGATCAATAAAAGGAACGATAAAGTGAATTCCTTTGGTTAATGTTGCGTGATATTTACAAATCTTTGAATAATAATAAAATCTTTTTCAGAAACAATTTTAATACATGGTATTAAAATGAATAATATCAATAAAATAATAATAGCTAAAACAACTAATCCAATAATTTGTCCTGCTGACATTTTTACTCCTTTTTTAATATATTAACTATTTAAATTATATTATTTTTGATTTTCTAGTTGAGGAAAATTCAAAAAGAAAAAACGAACTACTTTAAACTAGGACAGAAAAAATTAACAATTTATTAAATTGGATAGCCCCATACTATATTCGTATGGGGTTTTTCAATTCAAACATGATTGAATTCTAAATTTATTGTATCAATGAACATAATTAGATATCACTTTTTCTAGTTCACTCAAAGTCACAGCTTTGATATTTAAATCTCTAATTAATTCAGTTTTTAAATTTGAAAATCAATATTCCACAACTCTATTATCTAAACTATTTCCTACTTTTGAAAGTGAAATTATTCCGCCTTTATTTTGAATAAAACGAGAAAAATCATCAGATGTATAAGTTGAGCAATGATCTGAATGTAGTATAAAACTTTTTTCAAAATCAACATTTTCAAATGTTTTGTAAATTAATTTGGAATCATTAAATTTAGAAAGAGAAAAACTAATTATTTCTTTAGTTTTATGTTTAATTACTACTGAAAGATAAACATTATTGTTTATTGCATCTTTTGTCGCTGGAAGATATGTTACATCAGTAGCATATATATTTCTGTTATCTACATCATTATAATCTCTATTAACAATGTTTTCTTTTATGACAGATGTATTCTTTACTTCTTTTAGTTTTTTTCTTTTTCTGATATTGCAAAATAAACCTAAGGCATTCATATATCTTCCCAGAGTTCTTTCGTTTATGTCTATTTTATAGTGCTTTAAGATAAAATATTTTAATTTTTGTCTACCATATTTAGACCTATTTTGTTTAAATGAATCAATAATCAAGTCTTGGTACTTTATTTTTCTGGATTTAATTCTAGGAGCAAAATTATTTCTTTTATGTTTGGATATTGTTTGTCTACAAAGATACAACAAAATAGCAAGTTTATACGAAGCCATATTAATATGTGATGCCTCTTGAACTTTTTCTGTTTTAAATTTATCTTTTGTAATTTCTCTATATCTTTTTGCAATTTCAATTAAATCTTCTCGTGTAAAAATGTCTCAATTTATATCTTGTTCTTTCGCTTTTCTTGACCTACCCGTTCCAGGCTTTCTTGGTTTTTTATTCATATTAAAATTATAATGTTTTAATATTCTTCGTAATCTTGCTTTCACATATTTATCTTTTGCTTTTGCACCATATTTATACATCAGTTCAATCGCATCCTTTTTACCTAATTGAAAAAATGTATTATAAATTTCTTTTTCTTGTTCTTCTGTAAAATGTTTACCCATTTTTTCTCCTTTAAAAATATAAAAAATTAACATTCGAAGGAATGTTAATTTTTATTGTCCTAGTTTAACTTTAATTCGTTTTTTAAATCTTTACCTTAAAATTCTTTTCTAGAAATTCACTAATTCAATCCGTGTTATGATCGGGTGCTTCTAAAAGTGCATAGTCTTTAATCTTTTCGAGTCCATTTGCCATGCTTGCACTATATTTGACCACCTCAAACATTGAAATATCATTTTCACTATCTCCAAAACAAATTGTCCGACTAAGATCTAAACCTTCTTTTTGAGCTAAAAAGTAAAGACCATTTCCTTTTGACGCACTTTGTCCCATGACATCATACATATCAAATCTCGAATATAAACCATGTAAACCTTCGAGTGAGTTAGCTAAAGCTTCAATTTGCTGCATTTCTTTTTTAGGTCTACTTTCAGTTAGTATTAAAAATTTACACACTTGATATTGATCAATATCAAGTGTTTGATCGATTTGTTGATAAAACTGAGGTTTTAAGAAATTGTAGTGATTTCTTTTACAAAAAAATCCACTTGCATTTGTTTCATGCCCAAGCATTCCATTGGTTGTGTATATAACAAATTCATAATTGAGTTCAATTAATTTTTGAAACATTAATTTTGCTGATTTTTTAGGCATTGCAGTATATTCTACAAGTTCATGAGTTTGATTATCGTAAAGCATTGCTCCATTAGATGTGATAATTGGATAATCAATTGGAAAATTATTAATTGCTTTTTGTAGAGTGTAATATGGTCTACCTGTTGCTATTATAATTTTTTTACCCATTTTTTGGAGTTTTAAAATTGCTTCTAAATTTTTTTCTCTTAAATTACTTTCTTCATCAAGCAAAGTTCCGTCCATGTCAAAAACAAAATTATCAATTTTGTTTAAATCTAGGTCTAATAATTGAAAACTAAATGCTAAAACACCATATTTTTGCTCATCTTCGTTTTTGTAGTGTTTATACATATCATGAAAGTCGAATTTTTCATCTGGAAGATAACCTAAAATCTCAGGATTATAACTTTTATACAAACTTTCAAAAGACTTAAATTGCTCAATTTTTGTAATTTGTGCAATTTGAAAGTGATTAGTTTCTTCATTTTTTATATTAATGAGATCACCAACTTTTAAATTTTGTCTTTCAGGGGTATTTAATCTAATTTCTATTCTTTTTGTTCCGCTTACTATTTTATTGAATCAATAATTAGTTACTTGGAATGTTTTTTTAATATTTTTCATCTTGTTTTTATTTTATCAATTTCATAAATAATTGAAAAATAAATGTTCTTATTAAGAATTGCTTAGTATCTATTCTCTCTTTTTATACTGCTATTTATTCTTGAAAAGTTTAAATTTGGATAGAAAATAATTAAATTATTTTGTTTTTAATCATTCTTATTAATAAAAACATTTAAACTCTGTATATAATTTAAATAATATGTGAGATATAATAGATAATTCGTATATATATATATATATATATTAAAATGTACTAATTTCAGAAACAATAATTTAACTAAATTAAAAGAATGCTTTTTGCGTTCTCTTTTTTAGTTTCTAGAAATGTCAAAAATTAAAGTTTTTGAAACATTTTCTGGAATTGGTGCACAACATAAAAGTTTAGACTGAGTTAATAAAAATCTTCAATTTAAAAATAAATTTGAAGTAGTAGCAACGGCTGATTGAGATATTCGTGCTATTATCGCTTACGCTGCAATTCACAATAAACTCAAAATAGATGAAATAGAAAAAATTTTATTAAAAAATAATATAAAAAATGAAGAAGAATTAAATAGCTACTTAAACAAACATGTTTTTAGTAGAGATTCTAAAAATCCAATTAAAAGCATAATTAATCAAAAAGAAGATCTTAAAAAAATCTTAGCAAGTGCAAACTTTATTAATAAAAATTATTCAGATATCAAAACTGTTACAGGAGAAGTTTTAGATAATCTTAAAATAGATCTTTTAACTTATTCTTTCCCTTGTCAAGGTCTATCTGTTGCTAGTATGGGTAGAGATAAAGGGATCAAGAATAAAGAAAGTACTAGTCATTTAATTTGAGAAATCGGAAGAATTTTAGAAGAATCAAATCATAAACCAAAATATTTATTGCTTGAAAATGTTAGAGGATTGGTTACAAAATATTCACACGAGTATGAAGAATGAAAACATTTTTTAAGTAATTTAGGTTATAAAACTTTTACTGGTATTTTAAATGCTTCAAATCACGGATCTTTACAAAATCGTGAGAGAGTTTTTGCCATTAGTGTTTTAAAAGATTATAAAACTCCTTTTAATAATGACGAAGAATACCTTTTATATTTAAATAAAATTGGGCAAAAATATGTTTTAAATGATATAGAAGAAAGAAAAAAGAAATATTTTAGTATTTTTGACTTAAATAACAAAAATATTAAAGAAGCATGATCTGCACTTATTAATGACACTCCATCAAGAAAAAAGGTTATTGATAGTTGTAAGAATTTAAGTTTAGCAGATCCAAGCTATAAAATCAATACTTTAACTACTAAACAAGATCGAATTCCTAACGCAGGTTATATTCCTATTTCTCATAATTTTGAGAAGAAATTGCAATATCGTTTTATTACTCCACGAGAAGCTTATAAAATCATGGGATTTGAAGATCTTGATTTTAACAAATTAGTACCTTTTGTTGAAGAAGGGATCTTAAATAATGATTGTCTATGAAGGCAAGCAGGAAATTCAATTGATGTCAATGTTCTAAAAAGGATTTTTGAAGTCATAGGTATTATTGACGAAATGAATAAAAATAAGAGGTAATTATGTCAACAACTAATAAAGAAAAAAATAAATATGTTTTTAATTATTGAAAAATAGGAACAAATACTAATAGTTATATTGAAACAAAATTATTTAATTTTTTAAAATCAAATTGAACAAAATTTCAAAATAATACCCTAAATTTTACACAAGAAGAATTAAACAAAGAAGATCCGAAAAACGCTAAAAACGCAGTATTTATGCAAGCAGCGAAAACTCTTTCTTTTATTGGGGTTTTAAAAGAAGAAAATAAAGAATATTTTTGAACCACAAAATTTTTAAACAAATTCCAAAAATTCGATCAATCTTTTTTAGAAAATAAAGAACAATTTATTCAAGAAATTTATGATTTTGGTTCAGAAGAACTAATTAATAAAATTGATGCATATGTTGAATTTTTAAAACAAAACTATGAAAATAGTAATGATGAAGAAGAATCTGATTTTAGAGAAAATTTACAAAAAAGAATTTTACTAGCTGATTCAAACTGAATTCATTCAATTTTAATTGATTTTGATGTAGAAGGCGAAACCCTATCAGAGGATAATAACTGAATTTTAGAATATAAAAAAATTTGAAATTTACCTGGTGTTCAAAAAGTGCAAGAAAAAAATTATTGAAAAACACTTGCTAAAAATACTTTAAACAATAAAAAATCACATATTAATGAAAAATGTAAAGATATTTTAAAAGTAGTTAATTATTTAGCACACAAAAATTCAGAAGAAGTTTTATTCCAAAATTTTCAATATACTTTTGACAAAAATAAGAAAAAAGAAGAATGTAAAGATTATGATAAAACAATAATTAGAGTGGATAGACTTCAAACAACAATTAAAACTGTTTTAGAATATTTCAATTGACTTAGAAAGAAACATATTTATATTCCATTTTATCAAAGAAAATATTCTTGAAATAAAGATTATTTAGAACGATTAATTGATGATATTGAGCTTTTGGCAGATAAATATCCATCTCATTCTTTCAAAAAAGGTGAAAATTATCATTTTTTAAGCACAATAACAACTAAATCAAAAGGTCATAGCAACAAAAACGAGATAATTGATGGTCAACAAAGAACTATTACATTAATTTTTACTAATTTTGCTTTATTTAAATATTTATGTCAAAGAAAAATCAAAGATTATGAAATTCCATGAATTTATGATTCTATGTTCAATAATTCTTATGATAACCAAGATTACGATAATCAAGATTTTGTTGGTAAATGAATTGACAACCCTTCCAAACTTAATGGACTTTTAAATTTTTCAAAACTTTTTGAAAATAATATAGAAGCAATCCAAGATATTTGAGGAGGAAAGAAAATTAATGGAAAAGAATCTAAACCTAACAAAATTAATCAAGATGAAGGCGAAAAACAATTAAAAGAAAATTTAATTTATATTTATAGCTATCTTTCTAATAAACTAGATCAAAAAGACGACTTATATGTCAAAGATTTTGTCGAAAGACTTTTATATGGTTTTGTTATTAATCACGTAGAAGTTCAAGAAGGTGCTTCTGAGCAAATTTTTGAAAGAATGAATTTAATGAGTAAAAAACTAAATAATCTAGAAATGCTTAAAGCTTATATTTATGAAAGATTAATTAATAAAGATTTAGAGGACAAAGAAATTCAAATTAATTTAGAAAACTTTATGCAATTATTTTATTCATTCTTTATTAAAGGGAAACCGAAAGCAGAAAATTTAGAAGTGACAGAAAGTCCAAATTTAAAACTTTTTACAACTTATTTAAATAATAAATATGAACTGAAAATGAATTCAAATTATGAGTATTCTCCTCTATATATCATTAAAAAGTTTTTGGAAATTCATTCAAATGAAGCTAAAGATGATTCATGATTAGAAGCTTTACTTTTAGAAAAACTTAAATTTCAATATTCATTGATCAAAAATCAAGAACATTTTAATAATTGAAAAAATGATTTTGACAAATTCAAAAAAATTTATCCTAAAAGAGAAAAAACTTCTAATCCAGATTTAATCGAATGACTATTTCCTTTTGTTTCTATGGCTTCAAAAGGGAATGTGACCGTTTTTCTTCCGTTAGTTATTTTTATTCTCGATTCTTTTGAAATTTTGGATAAAAAAATAGAAGGTGGTGAAACAAAAAAATTATCTATTTGAAGAGAAGTGATTAAATTATTATTCGAAATTGAAAGATTTACTTTTATTTGAAAAACAGCTAAATTTGAAGGGCAATCACTCTCACGTGGAGTTTACATTTTGATAGATAAACTCAAAAAAGAATCTAATTTAACTGCCCAAGCTCTTAGAAAGGGTCTTTTTGAATTAGTCTTTAACAATCAAAAAGTTCTTCTTGTTGATGATAAGTTTATTCTTGATGATGAATTTAAGTTAACTATTTACAACGAAATAGACAATAATTTCAAAAATAATGTAGATTCTAAATCAAGAAATAGTGAATATACAGAACTAATGTTTAGAATCATTTGATATTTAAAGAATTCAAGAAATTCTTTCCCAAGATTAAACTCATGATGACATATAGGGGAATTTGAAGTTTTATTCAAAGAACCTTCTTGAGATCATTTTTATGCCACAAATTCTAAAATAAAAAATCTTGACATTGAAAGTAATGAAGATAAAGACAAACTTATTAATTCTATCGGAAATGGATTTATACTTCAATCATCCTTAAATTCTAAATATAAAAATAACTCTGTTGAAGAAAAATATGACAATTTAAAAAAACAGACTGGAATTTTTTTATCTTTCGTTAATTCACAAGAAGGCTTAGAACCTTTATCTAAAGAATGAAATTCAGAAAAAATAGAAAAAAGAAGAGATGACATTGTTGAATTAATTAAAGAAATTTATTTAAAAAGTTAGCATTTTTCAGCTAACTTTTTTATTCTTGAATTTCAAATGAAATTAAATTACGATTAATAAATTTAGGATCCATAATTTTTTCTAAATCCTCAAATGATTTTATTTTTTCGCTTTTAGCAATATGAAATTCTCAAAGAATTAATTCGTTTTTAAAAACGGGATGATCATTGTTGTCACGAATAATTTTTAAATACGAACAAAATCATTCGATTTGATTAATTAATTCATTTGATAACTCTATTTGAGTTAAATCAAAACTAATTTTTCAAACAAAATCATTTGTCTTTTGAGCTTCACTATGTTCATCTTGATAAAGTTTTTGTGCTTGAAAAACTTCATCTAGGAAATCAATTAATTGTTCATGTTCTTTCGTAATTTTTCCAATTGATTTATATTCAATATTTGATGAGATGTTGTAACTTTTGATGTAATTTTTATTTTTAAAGTAAAGAAAAATTAATAAAATCCCAATTAAAACCAAAAGAGCTAAAAGTCCAAATCCAATGTAAATTAAATATTTAATTGATAAGCTTTCATTTCAAACGGATAAACCTTGGAAAACTTCAAAAAATAAGGTAGAGAGCACGAAAGTAAGTCCAAAAGCAATTAAGAAACGACCATTTCAAGTTGTGAGTTTCTTTGTCTTTTTTCAAAATTTAGGATCTTCGGAATTTGCAATTTTAATTCTTTGATAGATATCTTCGAAGAAATTATTTGAAAGTACTTTTAAATTAGAAACTGGGCTTACAACTTCTTTCTGATTATTTTTAAAAGTAGCATTTACATGTTTTCAATCAAATAGTCTTTGTTCAATTTGTTCAAGTGCATCAATTAAGACTTTATTTGAAATTTCTGCAATATCTTTGTTTTTAATAAAGTTCTCAAATCCTTTTCTAAATTCTTTTTGTTCAAGATTGTTTTGAAGCTCATTTTGAATTAAAGAAATTAATTGGATTTTAAAAGCTCTTCTTAAATTTTTATAGATCGCACTTTTTAAAGAATTGAATTTTTCGTGATTATCAGCTCATGTACTTGGGATAAAATTCACCAAGTCAATTTGTTTTAAATAGTTTTTATATCGAATTGGATCGTTAGAAGTTTTAATATATCCATTTTGAGATAAGTTTGTAACTAAAATTTCTCTTAAAGTTGTTTCATCAATTGGCTCAAAATGATCGTTTTTTTCTTCTTTGAAATCACATTTTGAAGGATCATTTTTTTGATCAAAACTTCTTTGTAAAAAAGTTTGATCAAAGCTAGTTTCTAGAAAAATAAAGCAAAGATTTTTTAAGAAGAGTAAAGTTCTTTGACTAATTGCTCGGTCAAACAATTCTTGGTAAATTGTTTTGATTTGTTCTATTGTTTTATTTATTGAAAATTCTTTTTTCATATTTTTAACTTTCTTATTACTTATTTTAACAAATCTTGATTATTTTGAAAACTTGCACATTTTTAGTTTTATAATTAAAACCACCTTAAAAGTTTATTTTAATTAATTAAAATAACTTTTTTAATCTAAAAGTTAAAGGAGATTTTATGAAAAAAACTTATAAATTATTTTTAGGAAGTATCATTCCTTCTTTAACTCTTCCGCTTGTACTTGTTTCAAGTACAAATTCTAATATTCCTCCTCAACGAAATATTAATGAATACCAAACCAGTTCTTTGGATATTACAGATACAAATTTGGAATTTAATGATTGAATGAAATATGTAGATGGTCAAAAGAGATTAGGAGATCTTTCGATCCCCGGAACACACAATTCTGCAATGTTTAGTGGTTGAGGTGCTAAATGATTTTTTGGACAAGCCTGAGCAAAAACTCAAAGTCGAAATTTTCAAAATCAATTAAAATCTGGAATTCGTTTTTTTGATCTTAGAATATCAACTGATATGTGAATTTATCATGGCAATGTTGGTTCAAATTATGACTTGAAAAAAGTTTTAAAAGAATTTGTAACCTTTTTAAAAGCACATCCAAATGAAGTTATTTTAATTCGTTATAAAGATGAAAATTCAGATCCTAAAAAGATGAGTTCTAGAGATGCGTTAGAATGAAAAAAAGAAATTGTAAAAACTTTTGAAAATCCTGAAATTCGTGATTATATTTATAAGAACAGTAGTCAAGACTCATTTGAAAATCCTACACTAGATTCTGTTCGGGGTAAAATTTTTGTTTTAGATAACATGCACAAAAATATTTGAAAAAATAATTTTAGCTATGGTGCTGCTTGATGATCTGTTTTAATTGATGTTCAAGATGAATGAAATACCACTGAACAAGTTAAAATGCAAAAAATTAAGGAAACTTTAAATCTTTCTAATAATGAAAATAACGGAAATCATTTAATTATTAATTTTACATCTAGATCAAAAGATAATAGTAAGCCTTACGAAACTCATAAAGAAATTAATAAACAAACTATGGCTTATTTAAAAGCTAACAATATATTAAGAACCGGAGTTTTAATTTTTGACTTCCCTGGCGATGCACTTCTTAAAAGAATAGTTCAAACAAATTACACTTATACCCAAGAAGAATTAAATCGTCCGAATCTTTTACCAAGAGTTAATTTAAACTTTTTTTCTCCAACAGCAGGTGAGAATTTTATTCAAGCTAACGCAAGCTTAGCAAATTTAGATCTTTCTGTTGAAATTTTAGATACAAAAAAAGAAGTAAGAACTCCTGTCAATGTTAGAATAGATATCAATTCAAATAGAATTTATTTACCTAATAATTTACAAGTAACAGATCGAATTATGATCACTTACAATCAAAAAACAATTCCAAATATTTATTACCCTCAGCCTCAAAAGTACAATCAAACTGTTAAGTGAGTTTCGGTTGAAAAAAATTCATTATTTGATCGTTTGCTCGCTAATTTAGAGAATAAAGTGCGTGAAGGAAGACGATCTTTAATTGAAATTACTGGTCTGGGTTCAAGTGAAACTAAACTTTTTACAAATTATTTTGCAAGACCTTTGATTCAACTTAAACAAAATCCAACCGTAACACAAGAATCAATTAACCAACTTCGTGATTTAAATTTAGCATTAAAAAACAATTTTGATACTTGATTAAATTTATTAAAAAAGAAAAAAGAAGTTGAAACAAAAATTCAACTTTTAAATCAAAGCTTAGTTTCAAATTACCTTAATCAAAATGACTTTGAATCATTTTTTCAAGAAATAAATAATCAAGAAGCAGAATATCAAAGAATTCTTTCTTTAAATTCTTTACCAACTATAGCTCAATGAAATTCTTATTTCAATTTTTATCAATCAGCAGATTTAAAAATTAGTTTTTTAAATGATATTATTGCTCAAAATCAAGCTTTTAATCGTGATTCATTTTTAAATAAACTTCATTTACCTAATAATTTAAATTGAGCAAATCAGTTTTATTTAAATTTAATTGATTCAAAATTAACTTTAATGAAAACTAATTTAGTTAACTCAATTTCTAATTTTAGTAATGATTCAAAATTATCAGCTAAACGAACAATCGAAAACTTAAACTCTCAATTTGTTAATTTTGGTAATTTTGTAGATTCTAGTTCTAATCAACTTAGTAATGCACTAGACTCAGCAACTAATTTATCAAGTGTGCAAAAAAACTTTTTCCACACTGATTTTGAAGCAGCTTTAACTTCTAATAGAAATTCTGATGTTACTAGTTTGATAGCTAAAATTAATCAATTTAATAGTTTTCTAGCAAATGTTGAGACTCAAATTGCAAACTATAATCAAGTACTAAGTTCAAATTACTATAATTTTGCTTCTAACATTCAAAAAACAAATTTTACTAACTGAACTAATCAATTAAAAGCCAATAAGTCAACTTGGAATTATGCTGAACTAAATAATTTAATTATCAAAATTAATAATTTAGTACAAGAAATGCAAAGAAATTTTGAAAGTTATGAAGCTCGTAAAAAACAACTTCAAAATGAAGTTAATGGATTAACTTATATCAGTGATTTAGAAAAACAAAATTTCCAAAATGAACTAGAATCTAATCGAGATTTAGAACAGATGGAAATTAAAAAAGAGGCGTTAATTACAAAAAATAAAGAAAATGAGTCATTAATAAATTTTGCACTATCTAAACTAGGACAGAAAAAATTAACAATTTATTAAATTGGATAGCCCCATACTATATTCGTATGGGGTTTTTCAATTCAGACATGATTGAATTCTAAATTTATTGTATCAATGAACATAATTAGATATCACTTTTTCTAGTTCATTCAAAGTCATAGCTTTGATATTTAAATCTCTAATTAATTCAGTTTTTAAATTTGAAAATCAATATTCCACAACTCTATTATCTAAACTATTTCCTACTTTTGAAAGCGAAATTATTCCACCTTTATTTTGAATAAAACGAGAAAAATCATCAGATGTATAAGTTGAGCAATGATCTGAATGTAGTATAAAACTTTTTTCAAAATCAACATTTTCAAATGTTTTGTAAATTAATTTTGAATCATTAAATTTGGAAAGAGAAAAACTAATTATTTCTTTAGTTTTATGTTTAATTACTACTGAAAGATAAACATTATTGTTTATTGCATCTTTTGTCGCTGGAAGATATGTTACATCAGTAGCGTATATATTTCTGTTATATACATCATTATAATCTCTATTAACAATGTTTTCTTTTATGATAGATGTGTTCTTTGATTCTTTTAGTTTTTTTCTTTTTCTGACATTGCAAAATAAACCTAAGGCATTCATATATCTTCCTAGAGTTCTTTCGTTTATGTCTATTTTATAGTGCTTTAAGATAAAATATTTTAATTTTTGTCTACCATATTTAGATCTATTTTGTTTAAATGAATCAATAATCAAGTCTTGGTACTTTATTTTTCTGGATTTATTTTTAGGAGCAAAATTATTTCTTTTATGTTTGGATATTGTTTGTCTACAAAGATACAACAAAATAGCAAGTTTATACGAAGCCATATTAATATTTGATGCCTCTTGAACTTTCTCTGTTTTAAATTTATCTTTTGTAATTTCTCTATATCTTTTTGCAATTTCAATTAAATCTTCTCGTGTAAAAATGTTTCAATTTATATCTTGTTCTTTCGCTTTTCTTGACCTACCGGTTCCAGGCTTTCTTGGTTTTTTATTCATATTAAAATTATAATGTTTTAATATTCTTCGTAATCTCGCTTTCACATATTTATCTTTTGCTTTTGCACCATATTTATACATCAGTTCAATCGCATCCTTTTTACCTAATTGAAAAAATGTATTATAAATTTCTTTTTCTTGTTCTTCTGTAAAATGTTTTCCCATTTTTTCTCCTTTAAAAATATAAAAAATTAACATTCGAAGGAATGTTAATTTTTATTGTCCTAGTTTAATCTGAACCATTTTTTAATCAAGCCCAAAAACAAGGTTTAAAACAAGAAATTATTGCAAATACCCAATTATCTAAAAATCAGTTAGAAAATCAGATTACCTCTCTTGCTAATAAAATTGAAGTTATTCAAGATTTATTAGCAAATCGTAACCAAATTCTTGCAAGTCAAAATTATCAAGATGCAGATTTAACAGCAAAAAATGAATATAATGCTAAATTTAGCGAACTTGAAAAAACTCAAACTTCAAATCAATATTGAAAAATTAATCAGTTAAATCCGCTTTTAAATAATTATCAAAATGCACTTCAAACTTTAAATGGAGAAGCAAAATTAAATCTTGCTAAGCAAGAGTTAAAAACTAAAATTACTAACTCAAATTTATTAGAATTTAACCGTAATAAACTTAGTATTGAAATTAATAATGCTAAAAATTTAGATCAATTAAGTCCTATTAATTCTGAATTTAGAGAAATTAGTAATTTAATTAGCGAGTTTCAAAAACAAACTAAATTAAATCAAACTCAAAAAGATTTCTTTGCAAGCCAAATTGAAAGTAAAGATGTTTTAATTTCCAAATCTAAAATTCAAACAAACTTTACTAATTTAAATTCAAAAATGACTTCTTTTAAAAATGCTTTTAATGATTTTCGAGCGTTAATGAAAAGTTTAGAAACCAATCACTTAGATAATTTTTATAATCTTTCAAAGATTTTTTATGATGATGAATTTGCTAAATTTAACACTGACATGCTAACAAGTGAAGCAATTGATAAAGAACTTGAATTATTTGCTAATTTTAGTTTTATTTTAAAAGATGTAATTAGGAATTATCAAAATTATGATGATCAACAAATTCTTGCTAAATATCAAAAACTTGAAGATTTATATTTTGCGAAGAAAAAAGATTATTTTCAAATTCTAATTCAAAATTATTTAAAGATTTTAAATGCCCGTAAAAAAGATCTTAATAATAGCTTTGGCTCAAACGAATATTATGCAAACAAAATTAATGAATATTTAGGAAACTTTAATGCTTCATACAATCAAGATGCAACAATTGATGTTCTTAAACAAAATCTCCAAGACTTAACTACTCATTTATCAAGTTTTGATGAAGATATTCAAGAGAAACATCTTGCTTTAGAAGCTTTTAAGGGATCTTTTAACAAAATAACTGAAATAGCAAATTCACTAAAACAACGCTTTTCAACTTTTAGCGAAGAAATTGATTCGCAAATTAACTTGCCACTTGCGGATTATGCTCTTGACATTGCAAAAATGAGTTCAAATCAAATTCTTGAACACAAAAATCAAGTTGAAGAATTATTAAATAAGATTAATGAATTATCAGCAAAATATGAAGCACAAGAAGATGAAAAAAGTGCCAAAATTCATGAATTAAAAAGATTAATTGTTGAAACAGAAACTTTTATTACAAATACAAAAGCAATTCAGTTTAGTGATTTTAATGAACTTTTAAATACATCTTTAAATAATGCAAAAACAATTAATGAAGATAGCGATCTTGAAACAATTAAACAAACTTTAATCAATCTTACAGACAACCTTGCTCTTGCTACTAATGCTTCAAGAGAATATCAAGAATTATTAACAAATTTACTAGATCAAAAAACACAAATTAAATCCAAATTATTTAGTAAAGATGCAAATCTTGCTGATTTAGCAAATTATCTTAACACTTGAAACCAAAATTTTGAAATTAAATTAGAAAGTTTAACCAAAGCACAGCTGAAAGAATTTGAGGTTGCTCTTAATAATTTCTTTAGAGCAAACAATGAAATTATTGCTCAAATTATCAAAAAACATCAAACATTAGTTATTAATTATACAAACTTAAAAAGCAGTTTAAATTCACTTATTAGTATGGATAATCTTTCAGAAAATTTAATTAGAATCAAAGAGGATTTTCTTCAAAATTATGCTCAAATTAATCTTAGTCAAACCGGAAATGCTGAGTTAGAAAAAATAAATACTAAGTTAGAAAGTTTTATTAATGAATTTAAAACTTTCTTTAAATCGGATTTATTAGAAATGTATATTGCTAATAAAGACTTTTTAGCAACAAATAACTCTAATTTATCTAATCAACAATTAAATTTCTTTGAGTCAGAAAACAATTTAAATCAAAATTTAAGTAAGCTTAAAGAACTTAATAATTTTATGAAAGAAATTATTTCAGTTCATAGCAACTTAGACCTTGGTAGTTTAAATGAGGCTCAATTTGATTCTTTACAAAATCAATTTAGTGAAATTTTAAACTCAGAACAATTGAACAACTTTCTTGAATATAAAAATGAATTAAATCAAAAAATGGAAGAATTTAAAAATCTTTGAGATTTAGCTTCCGAAAAATATCAGACAAGCAATGATCCAGAAATTAAGGAAAATTATGAGCAAAATATTCAAAACCTTGATCGTCAATCAAATTTATCCTTAGAAAAAATAGCAGAAAATACTTTAAAACTTCATTTCTTTTTAAGTTTAGAAGAACACATTGTCCAACCAGAACAACCCAAAGTTCAAGCACAAAAATCAAACTATTTATTATGAGTTTTATTACCAATTGCAGTTACGCTTCCAATTCTTGGAATAGCTGGATATTTCATCTTTAAAAAATTCAAAAAATAAGCATCAAGTAATTTGATGCTTTTTTATAAGGATTTCTTAACTTAATCAAACTAAAAAGTGCATTTTTAATTGAAAAAAATAAATTTTTATAACTTTTTAGTTTAAAAGTACTATAATATTTTTGGAGGTAAAAATGGAAAACAAAGCAAAATGCAAATGTGTATGTGGATGCACAAAATGTACATGCGAACAATGTCAATGTAAATAAATTTAAAAAGTTAAAAATCAGCTCTAATTAAATAGAAAATAGAGCTGATTTTTTCTTTTCTTAGATATAAATTGGCGAAATTTGATGCCTTTTTTGATTTTTTTCTAGTATTTTTGTTTTATCTAGTGATATTATGGTAATAATTTTAGTATAATAGAACAAAAAATAATAAAAAACATTTTAAGAAAAGCGAGGTAACGTGAAAAAAAGTAAATTACTAGTTCCATTACTTAGTGCGGCTATTTTACCTGTTTCAGGAATTTTAGTTGCATGTAATGATAACTCTACAGCGTCAAACAATGATGCTAAATATGACAAAATATTGCAATCAACAGAACAAATATTAAATAATATTAATAATTCTGAACTTGCAAGCGACTTATATATTAATTCAAATAATGAGTTAGCGGAAATCACTTCAAAATACAAAAAAGCTAAAAGTAATTCTGAAAAAGAAACAATTATTGAATCTTTAGAAAAATTTAGTACTAGACTTTTAAATGATTGAATCAAAAAATTAAGCTCTATTTTAGGTAATTCAGAAGCTTTAAATGCGGCCAAAGATAAAGCGAAACAAGATGCTGAAAACAATTTAGCAAGTGCCAAAATTGACTTAGAGCATGTTAGAGCTGCAAATGAAAATACTATTTCAGACTTAGAATTAAAAGTTGCACAACTTGAAAGAGATTTAAAGCGAAGCGTTCAATATAATGGAGAAAGTCTTCAAGAAGAAATTAAGGAATTAACCAAAGATTATTTACCAAGACAACTCTCAGGTAAACTTGCATTGTTAGAAGCTCAAACTTATTTAATCGATTGGTATCAAGCATTTATTGATTACTTGCAAAGTATGAATGTACGAGACGAAAGAACAAGAGAAACAATTGCTTCTATCGTTCAAAATACAGAAGGACTTAAACAAAGTACAATCTTAGCTAAACAAGAAACAGAAAAAACTCCTGAAAAGTACGGTACAAGAAGACAATTTAGAGCTGATTTAGCAATTACAATGGATAGAATTAAAAAAATTGGTGATAGATATAAAAATATTTTCAATTACGATGTTCCAAGATCTACAAGTAAATATTTAGAAGCCTTATATAAATGAAGAATCGAAAACTTTAGAGCATTAAAAGCTGCAATTGAAGCAAATGATTCATCAGTTTATGATGATTTTAATCCTAATCAAACAGGTCAACAAACTAAAGATGGACTTGCACTTACAGTGGGTGAATTTGCTGATTTATACGCTAATTCATTAAGTCGTGCGACAACTTATGCTGAACAACTTTTTAGTTATATTACATTAGAAGAAAAATATGCTAAAGTTGTTTTACATCCGCAAAACCTTGATGAGTTTTCACCATTTTTAAAAGTTCGTTTAAAAATGACAGAATATCCATTATACTACCGTCTTTATGATAGCGAACAAACAGCAAAATTGGATGTTTACTATGCAAGAACAATTGATAGCTTACGTGATTTTAGAAGATCAGAAGGTTATAAATATTTAAATTCAATTGCTTACCGTAAAGTTTACAATCAATGAGATAAATATGTTCAACAAAGTATTAACTATAAATACAATGGAAACGCTAATACTTATTACGAAATTTTAGGAACATTTACAGATGTTCTTCAAGGTGTGCAAGAATTAGCTGTTCCAGAAGAGCAAGTTAATGCTAAAAAAGCGGAAATTGAAGCAAAAATCGAACAAGTTAAACAATCAGTGTGAAGTAAAATTTTAACAATTAATGCAAAAGCAAATCAAGAAGATCCTGATGATAGCTTTACTCCTTATACTGACTTGAAATACAATTTAAGAGCAAAATATAGTCAAGCTAACGGCTTATCACAAGGAACATTTATTGAAGCTTTTGATAAATATATTGCATTTCTTTTAGCTGAAAAATATGTTGATAACATGATTGATCTATACAATTATTGAACACTTGTAGGTGATGATCCTAAATCAGATGAGCTTGAAGCTATTTTAAAATTAAAAACCAAATCAGCAAAACTTGAAAAAAGATATAAATTTGCAGAAAATGATTTTGAACAAAATAAATTGAATAAAAAATTCCATGAAGAAAATATCTTTCCTTTATTTAAGAATTTCTCTTGACCAAACTTTGATTCATTAAGTGACGAACAACAAAAATTATCAGCTTATAAAGAGGCTGTAAAGAAATTATTTGAAATTTATGAAAGAATTAAAAATATTTCAGATAATTTTACACTTCAAGGATATGATGATTGAAGTGATAAAGATTATTTCTTCCAAGATGCCTATGAATCAACTTATAATCAAATCAAGCAAGCTAATTCTGAATTAGAATCTAAAAATTCATTTAGTGATGTTGATGCAAGCTTTATCAACAACATGAAAGAAACTTACGAACAAAGAAAATTAGTAGTTGAAGAAGAATATCAAGCAGCACAAGAAAACTATGAATCTAAAAAAGCAGCTTACGAAAATTCTAATGAATTTGATCCTAGAAATTATGTAGTACCATCACAAGAACTTTATGCTTTTATTCGTCAATGAAATATTAAAAATCGTGCAGAATTAGCTTCTCTTGAACTTAATCCTGAAACAGAAACAGATCAAAAAGCAGTTGAGCTTTTTGCTAGTTATTCAAGTGAATGAAAATTTGGACACGAAGATACAAGCACTAGACCTTATATTAAGATTACAAATCTAGATATTGATGATATTTACAATACTGAACAAGGTCATGATGAAGAAGGTAATGTAATTCCTGAATATACAACAGATAAAGTTAAAGCAAATTTATTAGCAGCAGAAAAAGCTTATTTTGATGCAAATATGGCCTACTTAGAAGCTAAAAAAGCAAATGCTTCAAATTTAGCAGATTTAAAACAAGATTTAGTACAAAAAAGAAGTGATTATTATTCAGTCCTTAATGATTCGCACTATGGTTTCTCAAAATCAGGGTATGCAAAATACACTGTTTCACATTATGAAAAAGGACAACAAGTGACACTAACTCCATTACAATTAGCAAGTATTTATGCAAGTGAAGTTGCTACTTATCAAGTTCTCAAAGAATTACATGCTGAATATATGGACTCAGAAAATAATTAACTTTATTTAATTAAAACCATAAGTCCATTATGGTTTTAATTATTTTATTAACAATTATGAAAGGAAAATATGTCCAAAAAACTTAGTTTAAAACTAAAAGTCCTCATCGCCAGCGGACTCATTGCAGCTGGTGTTGGTGCTTCATATGGTGCTGTTTGAGCTTATGCACAAAACTCCGATGAAGTTAAAGGATCTTTTCCACCATTTAGTAAAGAAGCTTTAAAAAACAATTATGCTTCAATTAAAGAAGAGGGAGTTTTAACTCCTCAGTTAGGAATTTTAGACCCATTAAAAGAAAAAAAAGTTGCAGATTTAAATGAAGATGCAACAGAATTTTGATTTTTAAACAAACCAGAAGAACGTATGGATTTAGATACATTCTTCCAAAAATATTATGAAATTTATCAAGAAGGATTTATTTTAGAAGTTAAGTATGCTTCATTTAGCTTTTTTGATGAATATGTTTTGGCTGTTCGTCCAAAACAATTTATTGATTTTAGTAAATGATTTATGACTAATGTTGCATGAGGACCTGACATTCTTACTCTTGAAAGCTTTAGAATTGTTAAGGGAGCAGAACAAAGAGGTAACTCAATTACATTAGGTTCACACTCAACTGACAAAAAGAATCAAGTGAAATTAAATTCTTCCCTGATGCTTTCTTTGGTTCACTTCCAATTTTTAGTTCATACTCAGGAAGAGGACTTGCACCAGATGCTTTAACTTATAGTACATTTACTAAAAGTGTTGATTTAAAAACATTAGAAGAATATTTAAATAATATTCCATTAGCATCAGCAATTATGAATAGCAATCATACTGAATATACAGATTCTTATGATACATCAGCTACTCGTGATAAACGTCCAAATTTAGAACTTTTCCAAGGATTATTAACCCCAGGTCGTTTAATTGGACAAAAATTTATAGTTTATAAAAATGATTCTCCTGAACATTTAAAAAATATTACAATTAGCGAAAAAGAAAAGGTTGCACAAGGTTTACTTTTAGTTTTACCTTACGATATAACAAAGGGAGAATTTGAAGATCTTAAAAAAGCAAATCCTAAAATTTATGATCAAGTTCAATTTAGTGATTTTGAACCTGCGATTATCAAAAATGTCAAAAAGCAAGCTTTAGTGGATCCAGCTGGTAAAGTCACTCCAATCAGTATGAAGCTTGACTTTGAATTTACTAATGATAGAGAAGAACGTTCAAAAGAATTTTCTCACTATTATAAAGAAGTTCCTGAAACTCTTTTTGACATGCAATCTCTTGGGTTTATCGTAATTTAGTTGAATCACAAATTGTTAACTTTTTAGATTTCTATGATGTTAATAACTTTGTAGGTTCAGAACTTTATGTTTACCACAAAGACGGTAAAAATTACTTTTATAAATCATGAGCGGAAGCTGAGAACTCACTTAAATTAAACGGTGCTGGCGAAAATGCACTTTATAAAATTACTAAGTTTAATAAAGTGAAAGTTGGTGATGATTTTGTTCTTTATGCTCACTTAAAAAACATTAAAAATAATTCTGAAAATGCTGATCAAAGCGAATTAATTCTTCAGTTTAATTCAGGTGAAACTAGAATTGATAAGAAGTTAGAGTTTTTCCAATTTAAACAAGCAATCGGATATATTGGAAGTATTAAACCAACTACTTTATCAGCTGGTCCTGAAAACATTACACTTAAAGATGAAAAAGGAAATCCAATTCGTGGTTTAGCTTCAAGAGATTACCAGCTTTATACAGAAGTTTATTCAGGATTAATTGATATTTTAACCGCAAAATACCCTCACTTATTAAAAGATTTAAATGGACCACACGTAGAACAAACTTTAAATAAAGAAGGATATTATACTTATAAAGTTGTTGATGGTCCTTACAAAGGAATGAGTGATGGAGACAGAATTGGATTACCTTTAGTTTTAAATGCTTTAATTGAAAATTATGAAGGAATTTCAACTGACTTCTTAAAATATGTTGGTGCTCACGAATATGGACACCACTATACATTAGAAGGAACTCAATCATTAAATAATCAAAAGAATTCAGTTGTTGTAGGAGGGCTTAACACACGTGGTGGTGTTAATGTGCAATCTTACTTCGCTTATGATGCTGTTAAAAATTATCTTGATGCTCGTACAGGGCTTGAAATTGTCAGAGTTGATGCTCTTGGTAACGAAACACCAAACGGAGAATTTATCAATTTCAAATATCATAAAATTCACTCAGATGAAGTTTTCAATGAAACAGATCAAGATATTTGAGGAACAGCTAATAAGAATGATGATATTTTTGATTTAATCAATAACAAACAAAGACGTTTTTTACAAAACTATGAAACTTTAAATGAAGCTGCAAAGCTTAGAGATGTTAAAGTTGGTGATTTATTTATTGCTAACTCATTTGACCGTCATTCAGGAACATTGAACCCTTATATTGAAGGGCCGATGTCAGCTTTTAACAATGCAAGCGACTTAGGATTTGAAAAACTTAGCACTGAGAGAGTTTTAAATATCGTTTATGATGGTAAATTCCAAAAATTCCTTATGAAGTTAAATCTAATGGAAGTGTGGATATTAAAGTTATTGAAACATTAGGTAAAGGTGATCAAATGTCTATTTCTAAGATTAATGTCTTTAATAGTGACGGAACACCTGCAATCAATGTCCCTCTTTTCAAAGTTTTAGATCACGCTTCATGAGATTATGTTAATCGTCAAGTTGATGTAATTAAACAAAGTATTAACAACTTAGTTCGTGCAAACGGATATGATAGTGGATGAAACCAACCTTCAACTATTTTGGGTGGAAAACCAGAATTTTCATTAGTTAAAGTTCTTGAAGGTGAAAAATTAACTAAATGAGCAGATGAAGTTAAAACAAGAAAAGATCCAATTGAGAAAAACCCTGATTACAACATTTATGGTTATACTCTTGAAAACAAAGAAAGAAAAGGGTGATCATATCTTTCATTATTCTCAGATGCAAGTGTAACTTACTTAACTGATATTTAATTAGACAAGCTGCTTACTCAAAAACTTTTACGATTCATTAGACGATAAACTTACACAATACAAAACTTACATCAAAGATAAAGCTAATACTTACAACGGATATAACGCCGGAATTTAACCAACTGTATATTTGATGAAACTCACAAATATAG
>NZ_LR215032.1:300000-409935 GCF_900660635.1 Mycoplasmopsis gallopavonis | reverse complement strand
ATTTTTTCAAGAAATAAATAATCAAGAAGCAGAATATCAAAGAATTCTTTCTTTAAATTCTTTACCAACTATAGCTCAATGAAATTCTTATTTCAATTTTTATCAATCAGCAGATTTAAAAATTAGTTTTTAAATGATATTATTGCTCAAAATCAAGCTTTTAATCGTGATTCATTTTTAAATAAACTTCATTTACCTAATAATTTAAATTGAGCAAATCAGTTTTATTTAATTTAATGATCAAAATTAACTTTAATGAAAACTAATTTAGTTAACTCAATTCTAATTTTAGTAATGATTCAAAATTATCAGCTAAACGAACAATCGAAAACTTAAACTCTCAATTGTTAATTTTGGTAATTTTGGTAGATTCTAGTTCTAATCAACTTAGTAATGCACTAGACTCAGCAACTAATTTATCAAGTGTGCAAAAAAACTTTTTCCACACTGATTTTGAAGCAGCTTTAACTTCTAATAGAAATTCTGATGTACTAGTTTGATAGCTAAAATTAATCATTTAATAGTTTTCTAGCAAATGTTGAGACTCAAATTGCAAACTATAATCAAGTACTAAGTTCAAATTACTATAATTTTGCTTCTAACATTCAAAAAACAAATTTACTAACTGAACTAATCAATTAAAAGCCAATAAGTCAACTTGGAATTATGCTGAACTAAATAATTTAATTATCAAAATTAATAATTAGTACAAGAAATGCAAAGAAATTTTGAAAGTTATGAAGCTCGTAAAAAACAACTTCAAAATGAAGTTAATGGATTAACTTATATCAGTGATTTAGAAAAACAAAATTTCCAAAATGAACTAGAATCTAATCGAGATTTAGAACAGATGGAAATTAAAAAAGAGGCGTTAATTACAAAAATAAAGAAAATGAGTCATTAATAAATTTTGCACTATCTAAACTAGGACAGAAAAAATTAACAATTTATTAAATTGGATAGCCCCATACTATATTCGTATGGGGTTTTTCAATTCAGACATGATTGAATTCTAAATTTATTGTATCAATGAACATAATTAGATATCACTTTTCTAGTTCATTCAAAGTCATAGCTTTGATATTTAAATCTCTAATTAATTCAGTTTTTAAATTTGAAAATCAATATTCCACAACTCTATTATCTAAACTATTTCCTACTTTTGAAAGCGAAATTATTCCACCTTTATTTTGAATAAAACGAGAAAAATCATCAGATGTATAAGTTGAGCAATGATCTGAATGTAGTATAAAACTTTTTTCAAAATCAACATTTTCAAATGTTTTGTAAATTAATTTGAATCATTAATTTGGAAAGAGAAAAACTAATTATTTCTTTAGTTTTATGTTTAATTACTACTGAAAGATAAACATTATTGTTTATTGCATCTTTTGTCGCTGGAAGATATGTTACATCAGTAGCGTATATATTTCTGTTATATACATCATTATAATCTCTATTAACAATGTTTTCTTTTATGATAGATGTGTTCTTTGATTCTTTTAGTTTTTTTCTTTTTCTGACATTGCAAAATAAACCTAAGGCATTCATATATCTTCCTAG
This sequence comes from Mycoplasmopsis gallopavonis, assembly GCF_900660635.1. Taxonomy (GTDB): domain Bacteria; phylum Bacillota_I; class Bacilli_A; order Mycoplasmatales; family Metamycoplasmataceae; genus Mycoplasmopsis; species Mycoplasmopsis gallopavonis. The sequence goes on along the minus strand of NZ_LR215032.1, from coordinate 408,372 downwards.
AGTTCTTTCGTTTATGTCTATTTTATAGTGCTTTAAGATAAAATATTTTAATTTTTGTCTACCATATTTAGATCTATTTTGTTTAAATGAATCAATAATCAAGTCTTGGTACTTTATTTTTCTGGATTTATTTTTAGGAGCAAAATTATTTCTTTTATGTTTGGATATTGTTTGTCTACAAAGATACAACAAAATAGCAAGTTTATACGAAGCCATATTAATATTTGATGCCTCTTGAACTTTCTCTGTTTTAAATTTATCTTTTGTAATTTCTCTATATCTTTTTGCAATTTCAATTAAATCTTCTCGTGTAAAAATGTTTCAATTTATATCTTGTTCTTTCGCTTTCTTGACCTACCGGTTCCAGGCTTTCTTGGTTTTTTATTCATATTAAAATTATAATGTTTTAATATTCTTCGTAATCTCGCTTTCACATATTTATCTTTTGCTTTTGCACCATATTTATACATCAGTTCAATCGCATCCTTTTTACCTAATTGAAAAAATGTATTATAAATTTCTTTTTCTTGTTCTTCTGTAAAATGTTTTCCCATTTTTCTCCTTTAAAAATATAAAAAATTAACATTCGAAGGAATGTTAATTTTTATTGTCCTAGTTTAATCTGAACCATTTTTTAATCAAGCCCAAAAACAAGGTTTAAAACAAGAAATTATTGCAAATACCCAATTATCTAAAAATCAGTTAGAAAATCAGATTACCTCTCTTGCTAATAAAATTGAAGTTATTCAAGATTTATTAGCAAATCGTAACCAAATTCTTGCAAGTCAAAATTATCAAGATGCAGATTTAACAGCAAAAAATGAATATAATGCTAAATTTAGCGAACTTGAAAAAACTCAAACTTCAAATCAATATTGAAAAATTAATCAGTTAAATCCGCTTTTAAATAATTATCAAAATGCACTTCAAACTTTAAATGGAGAAGCAAAATTAAATCTTGCTAAGCAAGAGTTAAAAACTAAAATTACTAACTCAAATTTATTAGAATTTAACCGTAATAAACTTAGTATTGAAATTAATAATGCTAAAAATTTAGATCAATTAAGTCCTATTAATTCTGAATTTAGAGAAATTAGTAATTTAATTAGCGAGTTTCAAAAACAAACTAAATTAAATCAAACTCAAAAAGATTTCTTTGCAAGCCAAATTGAAAGTAAAGATGTTTTAATTTCCAAATCTAAAATTCAAACAAACTTTACTAATTTAAATTCAAAAATGACTTCTTTTAAAAATGCTTTTAATGATTTTCGAGCGTTAATGAAAAGTTTAGAAACCAATCACTTAGATAATTTTTATAATCTTTCAAAGATTTTTTATGATGATGAATTTGCTAAATTTAACACTGACATGCTAACAAGTGAAGCAATTGATAAAGAACTTGAATTATTTGCTAATTTTAGTTTTATTTTAAAAGATGTAATTAGGAATTATCAAAATTATGATGATCAACAAATTCTTGCTAAATATCAAAAACTTGAAGATTTATATTTTGCGAAGAAAAAAGATTATTTTCAAATTCTAATTCAAAATTATTTAAAGATTTTAAATGCCCGTAAAAAAGATCTTAATAATAGCTTTGGCTCAAACGAATATTATGCAAACAAAATTAATGAATATTTAGGAAACTTTAATGCTTCATACAATCAAGATGCAACAATTGATGTTCTTAAACAAAATCTCCAAGACTTAACTACTCATTTATCAAGTTTTGATGAAGATATTCAAGAGAAACATCTTGCTTTAGAAGCTTTTAAGGGATCTTTTAACAAAATAACTGAAATAGCAAATTCACTAAAACAACGCTTTTCAACTTTTAGCGAAGAAATTGATTCGCAAATTAACTTGCCACTTGCGGATTATGCTCTTGACATTGCAAAAATGAGTTCAAATCAAATTCTTGAACACAAAAATCAAGTTGAAGAATTATTAAATAAGATTAATGAATTATCAGCAAAATATGAAGCACAAGAAGATGAAAAAAGTGCCAAAATTCATGAATTAAAAAGATTAATTGTTGAAACAGAAACTTTTATTACAAATACAAAAGCAATTCAGTTTAGTGATTTTAATGAACTTTTAAATACATCTTTAAATAATGCAAAAACAATTAATGAAGATAGCGATCTTGAAACAATTAAACAAACTTTAATCAATCTTACAGACAACCTTGCTCTTGCTACTAATGCTTCAAGAGAATATCAAGAATTATTAACAAATTTACTAGATCAAAAAACACAAATTAAATCCAAATTATTTAGTAAAGATGCAAATCTTGCTGATTTAGCAAATTATCTTAACACTTGAAACCAAAATTTTGAAATTAAATTAGAAAGTTTAACCAAAGCACAGCTGAAAGAATTTGAGGTTGCTCTTAATAATTTCTTTAGAGCAAACAATGAAATTATTGCTCAAATTATCAAAAAACATCAAACATTAGTTATTAATTATACAAACTTAAAAAGCAGTTTAAATTCACTTATTAGTATGGATAATCTTTCAGAAAATTTAATTAGAATCAAAGAGGATTTTCTTCAAAATTATGCTCAAATTAATCTTAGTCAAACCGGAAATGCTGAGTTAGAAAAAATAAATACTAAGTTAGAAAGTTTTATTAATGAATTTAAAACTTTCTTTAAATCGGATTTATTAGAAATGTATATTGCTAATAAAGACTTTTTAGCAACAAATAACTCTAATTTATCTAATCAACAATTAAATTTCTTTGAGTCAGAAAACAATTTAAATCAAAATTTAAGTAAGCTTAAAGAACTTAATAATTTTATGAAAGAAATTATTTCAGTTCATAGCAACTTAGACCTTGGTAGTTTAAATGAGGCTCAATTTGATTCTTTACAAAATCAATTTAGTGAAATTTTAAACTCAGAACAATTGAACAACTTTCTTGAATATAAAAATGAATTAAATCAAAAAATGGAAGAATTTAAAAATCTTTGAGATTTAGCTTCCGAAAAATATCAGACAAGCAATGATCCAGAAATTAAGGAAAATTATGAGCAAAATATTCAAAACCTTGATCGTCAATCAAATTTATCCTTAGAAAAAATAGCAGAAAATACTTTAAAACTTCATTTCTTTTTAAGTTTAGAAGAACACATTGTCCAACCAGAACAACCCAAAGTTCAAGCACAAAAATCAAACTATTTATTATGAGTTTTATTACCAATTGCAGTTACGCTTCCAATTCTTGGAATAGCTGGATATTTCATCTTTAAAAAATTCAAAAAATAAGCATCAAGTAATTTGATGCTTTTTTATAAGGATTTCTTAACTTAATCAAACTAAAAAGTGCATTTTTAATTGAAAAAAATAAATTTTTATAACTTTTTAGTTTAAAAGTACTATAATATTTTTGGAGGTAAAAATGGAAAACAAAGCAAAATGCAAATGTGTATGTGGATGCACAAAATGTACATGCGAACAATGTCAATGTAAATAAATTTAAAAAGTTAAAAATCAGCTCTAATTAAATAGAAAATAGAGCTGATTTTTTCTTTTCTTAGATATAAATTGGCGAAATTTGATGCCTTTTTTGATTTTTTTCTAGTATTTTTGTTTTATCTAGTGATATTATGGTAATAATTTTAGTATAATAGAACAAAAAATAATAAAAAACATTTTAAGAAAAGCGAGGTAACGTGAAAAAAAGTAAATTACTAGTTCCATTACTTAGTGCGGCTATTTTACCTGTTTCAGGAATTTTAGTTGCATGTAATGATAACTCTACAGCGTCAAACAATGATGCTAAATATGACAAAATATTGCAATCAACAGAACAAATATTAAATAATATTAATAATTCTGAACTTGCAAGCGACTTATATATTAATTCAAATAATGAGTTAGCGGAAATCACTTCAAAATACAAAAAAGCTAAAAGTAATTCTGAAAAAGAAACAATTATTGAATCTTTAGAAAAATTTAGTACTAGACTTTTAAATGATTGAATCAAAAAATTAAGCTCTATTTTAGGTAATTCAGAAGCTTTAAATGCGGCCAAAGATAAAGCGAAACAAGATGCTGAAAACAATTTAGCAAGTGCCAAAATTGACTTAGAGCATGTTAGAGCTGCAAATGAAAATACTATTTCAGACTTAGAATTAAAAGTTGCACAACTTGAAAGAGATTTAAAGCGAAGCGTTCAATATAATGGAGAAAGTCTTCAAGAAGAAATTAAGGAATTAACCAAAGATTATTTACCAAGACAACTCTCAGGTAAACTTGCATTGTTAGAAGCTCAAACTTATTTAATCGATTGGTATCAAGCATTTATTGATTACTTGCAAAGTATGAATGTACGAGACGAAAGAACAAGAGAAACAATTGCTTCTATCGTTCAAAATACAGAAGGACTTAAACAAAGTACAATCTTAGCTAAACAAGAAACAGAAAAAACTCCTGAAAAGTACGGTACAAGAAGACAATTTAGAGCTGATTTAGCAATTACAATGGATAGAATTAAAAAAATTGGTGATAGATATAAAAATATTTTCAATTACGATGTTCCAAGATCTACAAGTAAATATTTAGAAGCCTTATATAAATGAAGAATCGAAAACTTTAGAGCATTAAAAGCTGCAATTGAAGCAAATGATTCATCAGTTTATGATGATTTTAATCCTAATCAAACAGGTCAACAAACTAAAGATGGACTTGCACTTACAGTGGGTGAATTTGCTGATTTATACGCTAATTCATTAAGTCGTGCGACAACTTATGCTGAACAACTTTTTAGTTATATTACATTAGAAGAAAAATATGCTAAAGTTGTTTTACATCCGCAAAACCTTGATGAGTTTTCACCATTTTTAAAAGTTCGTTTAAAAATGACAGAATATCCATTATACTACCGTCTTTATGATAGCGAACAAACAGCAAAATTGGATGTTTACTATGCAAGAACAATTGATAGCTTACGTGATTTTAGAAGATCAGAAGGTTATAAATATTTAAATTCAATTGCTTACCGTAAAGTTTACAATCAATGAGATAAATATGTTCAACAAAGTATTAACTATAAATACAATGGAAACGCTAATACTTATTACGAAATTTTAGGAACATTTACAGATGTTCTTCAAGGTGTGCAAGAATTAGCTGTTCCAGAAGAGCAAGTTAATGCTAAAAAAGCGGAAATTGAAGCAAAAATCGAACAAGTTAAACAATCAGTGTGAAGTAAAATTTTAACAATTAATGCAAAAGCAAATCAAGAAGATCCTGATGATAGCTTTACTCCTTATACTGACTTGAAATACAATTTAAGAGCAAAATATAGTCAAGCTAACGGCTTATCACAAGGAACATTTATTGAAGCTTTTGATAAATATATTGCATTTCTTTTAGCTGAAAAATATGTTGATAACATGATTGATCTATACAATTATTGAACACTTGTAGGTGATGATCCTAAATCAGATGAGCTTGAAGCTATTTTAAAATTAAAAACCAAATCAGCAAAACTTGAAAAAAGATATAAATTTGCAGAAAATGATTTTGAACAAAATAAATTGAATAAAAAATTCCATGAAGAAAATATCTTTCCTTTATTTAAGAATTTCTCTTGACCAAACTTTGATTCATTAAGTGACGAACAACAAAAATTATCAGCTTATAAAGAGGCTGTAAAGAAATTATTTGAAATTTATGAAAGAATTAAAAATATTTCAGATAATTTTACACTTCAAGGATATGATGATTGAAGTGATAAAGATTATTTCTTCCAAGATGCCTATGAATCAACTTATAATCAAATCAAGCAAGCTAATTCTGAATTAGAATCTAAAAATTCATTTAGTGATGTTGATGCAAGCTTTATCAACAACATGAAAGAAACTTACGAACAAAGAAAATTAGTAGTTGAAGAAGAATATCAAGCAGCACAAGAAAACTATGAATCTAAAAAAGCAGCTTACGAAAATTCTAATGAATTTGATCCTAGAAATTATGTAGTACCATCACAAGAACTTTATGCTTTTATTCGTCAATGAAATATTAAAAATCGTGCAGAATTAGCTTCTCTTGAACTTAATCCTGAAACAGAAACAGATCAAAAAGCAGTTGAGCTTTTTGCTAGTTATTCAAGTGAATGAAAATTTGGACACGAAGATACAAGCACTAGACCTTATATTAAGATTACAAATCTAGATATTGATGATATTTACAATACTGAACAAGGTCATGATGAAGAAGGTAATGTAATTCCTGAATATACAACAGATAAAGTTAAAGCAAATTTATTAGCAGCAGAAAAAGCTTATTTTGATGCAAATATGGCCTACTTAGAAGCTAAAAAAGCAAATGCTTCAAATTTAGCAGATTTAAAACAAGATTTAGTACAAAAAAGAAGTGATTATTATTCAGTCCTTAATGATTCGCACTATGGTTTCTCAAAATCAGGGTATGCAAAATACACTGTTTCACATTATGAAAAAGGACAACAAGTGACACTAACTCCATTACAATTAGCAAGTATTTATGCAAGTGAAGTTGCTACTTATCAAGTTCTCAAAGAATTACATGCTGAATATATGGACTCAGAAAATAATTAACTTTATTTAATTAAAACCATAAGTCCATTATGGTTTTAATTATTTTATTAACAATTATGAAAGGAAAATATGTCCAAAAAACTTAGTTTAAAACTAAAAGTCCTCATCGCCAGCGGACTCATTGCAGCTGGTGTTGGTGCTTCATATGGTGCTGTTTGAGCTTATGCACAAAACTCCGATGAAGTTAAAGGATCTTTTCCACCATTTAGTAAAGAAGCTTTAAAAAACAATTATGCTTCAATTAAAGAAGAGGGAGTTTTAACTCCTCAGTTAGGAATTTTAGACCCATTAAAAGAAAAAAAAGTTGCAGATTTAAATGAAGATGCAACAGAATTTTGATTTTTAAACAAACCAGAAGAACGTATGGATTTAGATACATTCTTCCAAAAATATTATGAAATTTATCAAGAAGGATTTATTTTAGAAGTTAAGTATGCTTCATTTAGCTTTTTTGATGAATATGTTTTGGCTGTTCGTCCAAAACAATTTATTGATTTTAGTAAATGATTTATGACTAATGTTGCATGAGGACCTGACATTCTTACTCTTGAAAGCTTTAGAATTGTTAAGGGAGCAGAACAAAGAGGTAACTCAATTACATTAGGTTCACACTCAACTGACAAAAAAGAATCAAGTGAAATTAAATTCTTCCCTGATGCTTTCTTTGGTTCACTTCCAATTTTTAGTTCATACTCAGGAAGAGGACTTGCACCAGATGCTTTAACTTATAGTACATTTACTAAAAGTGTTGATTTAAAAACATTAGAAGAATATTTAAATAATATTCCATTAGCATCAGCAATTATGAATAGCAATCATACTGAATATACAGATTCTTATGATACATCAGCTACTCGTGATAAACGTCCAAATTTAGAACTTTTCCAAGGATTATTAACCCCAGGTCGTTTAATTGGACAAAAATTTATAGTTTATAAAAATGATTCTCCTGAACATTTAAAAAATATTACAATTAGCGAAAAAGAAAAGGTTGCACAAGGTTTACTTTTAGTTTTACCTTACGATATAACAAAGGGAGAATTTGAAGATCTTAAAAAAGCAAATCCTAAAATTTATGATCAAGTTCAATTTAGTGATTTTGAACCTGCGATTATCAAAAATGTCAAAAAGCAAGCTTTAGTGGATCCAGCTGGTAAAGTCACTCCAATCAGTATGAAGCTTGACTTTGAATTTACTAATGATAGAGAAGAACGTTCAAAAGAATTTTCTCACTATTATAAAGAAGTTCCTGAAACTCTTTTTGACATGCAATCTCTTGGGGTTTATCGTAATTTAGTTGAATCACAAATTGTTAACTTTTTAGATTTCTATGATGTTAATAACTTTGTAGGTTCAGAACTTTATGTTTACCACAAAGACGGTAAAAATTACTTTTATAAATCATGAGCGGAAGCTGAGAACTCACTTAAATTAAACGGTGCTGGCGAAAATGCACTTTATAAAATTACTAAGTTTAATAAAGTGAAAGTTGGTGATGATTTTGTTCTTTATGCTCACTTAAAAAACATTAAAAATAATTCTGAAAATGCTGATCAAAGCGAATTAATTCTTCAGTTTAATTCAGGTGAAACTAGAATTGATAAGAAGTTAGAGTTTTTCCAATTTAAACAAGCAATCGGATATATTGGAAGTATTAAACCAACTACTTTATCAGCTGGTCCTGAAAACATTACACTTAAAGATGAAAAAGGAAATCCAATTCGTGGTTTAGCTTCAAGAGATTACCAGCTTTATACAGAAGTTTATTCAGGATTAATTGATATTTTAACCGCAAAATACCCTCACTTATTAAAAGATTTAAATGGACCACACGTAGAACAAACTTTAAATAAAGAAGGATATTATACTTATAAAGTTGTTGATGGTCCTTACAAAGGAATGAGTGATGGAGACAGAATTGGATTACCTTTAGTTTTAAATGCTTTAATTGAAAATTATGAAGGAATTTCAACTGACTTCTTAAAATATGTTGGTGCTCACGAATATGGACACCACTATACATTAGAAGGAACTCAATCATTAAATAATCAAAAGAATTCAGTTGTTGTAGGAGGGCTTAACACACGTGGTGGTGTTAATGTGCAATCTTACTTCGCTTATGATGCTGTTAAAAATTATCTTGATGCTCGTACAGGGCTTGAAATTGTCAGAGTTGATGCTCTTGGTAACGAAACACCAAACGGAGAATTTATCAATTTCAAATATCATAAAATTCACTCAGATGAAGTTTTCAATGAAACAGATCAAGATATTTGAGGAACAGCTAATAAGAATGATGATATTTTTGATTTAATCAATAACAAACAAAGACGTTTTTTACAAAACTATGAAACTTTAAATGAAGCTGCAAAGCTTAGAGATGTTAAAGTTGGTGATTTATTTATTGCTAACTCATTTGACCGTCATTCAGGAACATTGAACCCTTATATTGAAGGGCCGATGTCAGCTTTTAACAATGCAAGCGACTTAGGATTTGAAAAACTTAGCACTGAGAGAGTTTTAAATATCGTTTATGATGGTAAATTCCAAAAAATTCCTTATGAAGTTAAATCTAATGGAAGTGTGGATATTAAAGTTATTGAAACATTAGGTAAAGGTGATCAAATGTCTATTTCTAAGATTAATGTCTTTAATAGTGACGGAACACCTGCAATCAATGTCCCTCTTTTCAAAGTTTTAGATCACGCTTCATGAGATTATGTTAATCGTCAAGTTGATGTAATTAAACAAAGTATTAACAACTTAGTTCGTGCAAACGGATATGATAGTGGATGAAACCAACCTTCAACTATTTTGGGTGGAAAACCAGAATTTTCATTAGTTAAAGTTCTTGAAGGTGAAAAATTAACTAAATGAGCAGATGAAGTTAAAACAAGAAAAGATCCAATTGAGAAAAACCCTGATTACAACATTTATGGTTATACTCTTGAAAACAAAGAAAGAAAAGGGTGATCATATCTTTCATTATTCTCAGATGCAAGTGGTAACTTACTTAACTGATATTTAATTAGACAAGCTGCTTACTCAAAAAACTTTTACGATTCATTAGACGATAAACTTACACAATACAAAACTTACATCAAAGATAAAGCTAATACTTACAACGGATATAACGCCGGAATTAACCCAACTGTATATTTTGATGAAACTCACAAATATAGTTTTCCATTAGCTAAAAATCGTAATAGTTCACCAATTTATAATAATCCAGATCGTCTTAAATCAGTTGCTGCACAATATGATTTACCAGTTCCGTCAGGTGAAGTGCTTTATGGTTTTGATTACTTCTTTATTGCTGGTTTAAACCAAAAATACCTTGGATTTTTAACTTCAAATAATACTTTAAGTTCATCTCCACAAGAACGAACTTCAAAATTTGTGTGAGTGCCTAAGAAAATGGCTGCAAGTTTTGATTTTTCAACATTTTTACCTGCAATGAAAAACTTACAAAAAGTAAGGGTAGATAATGTCGAAATGGACGCTTTTGTTTTTGATAGTTTCTTAGATTTCTTTGAATTTTTTGCAGTTGATTACACTAAATTTACCAGAGTGGGGGTTGTTGAAGAACAAGTTGCTTACAACGTTGATTTAGATTATGCTAAATCAAAATTTGATTTTAGCAAACTTGGTGAATTAACAGGTTTATCAGGAAATGAAAGTGAGCAAGAAGTTGCTAATTATCTTTTTGAAAAATTCATTAAATCACCGTTATTTATTACAATTAAAGATTTCAACCCAGCTACAGATTTAGTTGCAAATCAAGCGATTTTCTCATCAAGATTCGGAATCGCACTTGCAGAACCTGATTTTTACAATAATTTCTTCTTAGATGATTCATTAATTCCAGATGGACAAAAGAACTTTGCTTTAAATGTTGAAAAACTTCAAAATCTTTTTGTTAGAACAGCACAAGAACAAGGTTTAAGTGGGGCTGATTTTAATAACATTAATGCCTGAGATTTAAATAAATTTATCGGAAATACTGTCCAAATGATTAATCACGGTATTAATACTGACCCATATCTTAGCAATATGGAATTCGGTAAACCAAGCACTGGAAAACCATCAAGTGATTTCTTAAACTACAATTTAACAAGAGTTGAACCATTAATTAACGATAAGTTTACTGATTATATTTATTCATTACCAGAAACTTTAACAAGAGATTATGTTCAAACAACTTATGTTCCTTCTTTTGAAAACTTTGGTAATTTACCAAGTTACTTAAAGAATGTTAACGAAGCAACAACAGGACTTGATTATATTGTCGATGCAACTAAACTTGAAGGAATTAACGAAACTAAAATTCGTCACATTGATATTATTAACGCTCAACAAACAGTTAATGAATACAATAAATTCAAAGAAAGTATCGAAGCAATCTTCAAAATTAGAACAGAAGGATTTAATCACGACCTTGAAGTTAAAGCAAAATTAAAAGAAATTGATAAAAAAATTGAAGAAGCTAAGAAAAACCCAGATGAGGAAGTAGCAAGAGCAGAAATAGATTCACTTCGTGGTGAAAAACTGCAAGCTTTATCATATCTTGGAAAACAAGCAGAAGATGTTGCAAAAGCAACCGAAGAAGGAAATAAAAAAGTAGCTAACTTAGCTAATTCAGTTCTTTCAGAAGATCAAACAGACATGAGAGAATCTTCATATTTTGGTAAATTTATTACTAACTCAAACGGTTACTTTAAAGATCGCTGAGAAAAGACTATGATCAACATGAATCTTTATGATGATCAAGGAAACCCAGTTATCATTCCAGAAAAAGATCGTCGTTTAGTTTCTTTTGATGGTACAACAAAAATTGATAACGCTCCAGAAGCATTCTTTGTTTCACAATTATTAAACTTTGGTGTTGGATCAAGAACTGTTTCAGGAATTTTTAGAAATAAAAAATTAGATGCCCTTGCTTTATATGGATACATTGATACAGCAAGTGCAAATCAAATTAAATACTTAAAATTTACAAATATTAATAATCCAAAAGATATTCGTTACTTACCTGTTAATACAACTAACACAAACAACATTTTCTATCTTCAAAAACAAGGTGACGCAAATTCTAAGCGTACTTTAGAAGACTATGGATATACAACTTGAATTTCAGATTATGCTTACATGGCTAAATACCGTGGAACATTGCTTGAACCAGGAAATGCTTACTATGTGGAATTTGCAAATGAACAAAAACAAGTTGTTGCACCAATGACACTTGGGAAAATTGACACCTTAGCAGAAAATGGAAAATTACAATCACAAGCTCCAATTCAATTAAGAGCAGAAGAAAAAGACGGAAACAAAACAGGAAAAGTTATTATGGATATTGATTATCAATTTAATATTTTAGGTTCAAAAGAAAGGGGAACAAATGATTAGCAAAAGTAAAAGAGCTTTAAATCTCTTATTTTCAGCTGTTTCAGCAACAACTTTATTATCTGTGACCCTTGCTTGTGAAAACAAAAACAATCAAGTCAAAGATCCAGTTGTTGATACAACTTATGATTTAGGTTTAGCAACAGAACCTCTTAACAATTTAAACTATGTTTTAAAGCAATCTGTTAATAAACTTTTACCTTCATTAGTTGATTCATTTCTTAAAAATGGACCAACAGATGAATTAAAATCAATTTTAAATACTTCAAAATTTAACATGGTAATCATGGATACTAATTCAGGTAAAGGATCATCAAATTTTGATTTTTACTTTAATTCAACTAAGAAAACTCCTGAATTAGGAAACGATCAATCATTACTTGCTTCACAGTCAGGTTTTGGAAATGTTTTAGGTTCTTCTTATGGACTTCATGATTTTGGAATTTTTGGAGGACTTGGAAAAGCAAGTGAAGGTAACGATGTTCGTCGTGGTTCAAGTATTTACGCCTTTCCAAACCCTAAAAACTCAAATAACTATATTGCAGTTACAGGACTTGTGAATAAAGGTAAAAATGTTTGAAGTAATGGTGACATTGTGACTGCACAAGATCTTCGTGATTATTTAGAATACATTCTTGATTACAATAATGGTTCTGAAAAATTTGACCAAATTAAGAAAATGTCAATTCGTGGAGCTGAAGAATTTACCAACGCCCAAGTTGAATACAACAAAAAACATGGTCAATTCTATAAAAATCCATGAGGAAGAAGAAATTATATTAAAGGACCTTTTGCTAAATATAATTTTGTCCAAGATCCAAACCAAAAAGTATGACAAAGTCAAGTTCCTGGTGACGAAAAAGAAGTTGAAGCAATTAAAAATGCTGCTTTAAAATTCGGATTTTACACCGGACAATATTTCTTAGATTATTCTAATGAAGATATTCTTGCTAACTTAGATTTAAACCCTGATTTTAACCTTGTGAAAGATGTTCAAGATTTTAAAATTAAAAATCCTGATAATGAAGAAGTTGTGGTTGTTAAATTAGTTAAAAATGTATTCGCTAACCCTTATCAATCATTCGTATTTAGTGCAACTGACCACAAGTTTGAAGGTCAAATTAAATCACTTGCTTATGATGGAAATAGTTTTACTGCAATTTTTGATGAAAATAAAACACCAGATTTAAACTTCTTATTAAGTCACATTTTGATGCAACTTTATCCAATTAATAGAAAATATGTTGAAACAATTGGCGGTGGAATCAATAACTACGGAACAGATGCTGCAAACTTTTTAACAAGTGGACCATTTGTTTTCGATCCAAAACAAGTTATTTTAGGGCCACAAGGAAGCATTATCTTAGAAAAGAATAAAGATTATTTTGATGTTGATAATGTTATTCCAAGAAAAATTAAAATTGCCTTTTCTGTTGAAAGAAATATTAATGCAATTTGATTTGAAGATGGCTTAATTTCACAAACAATTATTCCAGGAAACACAATTAATAAATTCTGAACAAATCCAGAAACTAAGAAATATTTAAAGAAAAACTATGGATACGGAACAATCGCATTAGGATTTAACCTTGATCCAGAAACAAATGGTAATAGTTACATTCAAGATCAAAACATTAGAAATGCAATTTATTACACATTAAACAGAGAAGAAATGCTTAGATATGTAGGATGAGAATTCTCTTTCCCTGTTAATAACTGAACTGCTTATGGCCAATATAAAACATTTGATGGTCGTAATTTAGAAATGTTCTTTAACGAAAAGAAAATTGATACTAAAAACAATAAAACCTACAATTTATTAAACTATGATTACATAGTGCACCTTTCAAAATCATTTAATTTTGAAAACACAATTAGAACAGACTATGCTTTTGATTGAGAAACTGCAAGATTTTATGTTCAAGAGTTCAAAAAAGCACATCCAAATTTAAGTCAAATTACTTTAAGATATCTAAATAATTCAAGTGATGAGCAAAAGAAAGCTGGTCAATTCTTAAAAGAAAAAATCGAAGAAATGAGTCAAGGATTCATTCGTGTCGAGTTAAAATCACTTCCAGAAAATGTGTTTAGTAGTTTCTATGAACAAGGTCAATTTGACTTTGTGTACCAAAACTATGACAAAATTGGTGGAAACTCAGCCCAAGATTATATTGCTGCTTTCTTCAAAAGAGATGGAATTAACTCTTTAGAAGGAAATGACTTTGGATTTAAAGATAATCCAACTGGTGATTATATTTATGCTGACTACTTTGCACAACTTGTAGCTGATGAACTTTTTGCAGGAAAATTAGACAAAATGTTAGAACCGGCTATTAATAAAGTACAAACTATAATTAATTCAGATCAAACAATTCGTGCAGAATTTGACAAAATTAAAGCTTCACAAAGCAAGACAGATATTAGTAAATTTGCTGATAAATATTCAGAAGAATTTGATCAAGATATCCAAAATCAAACAGATTTTGCTGATAAAAAACTTTATACAAAAGCTTTAATTAAAGACTTAATTCAATATTTATTAGTTAATAATACAAATATTCAACTTACAAAATTACGTCATGCAGCAGTTTATTGAATTGTGGCTAAATACACACCAGCTGAAATTGCGAAAATCACAATCAAAACTCGAACAAGATTACATGAAGAACCTATTACAACAAATACAAATAAAACTCTTGATCTTTGAACAAAATTAATTGAATTATCATTCCAAAGAAATGATGAAAAATCACAAAATTATTCAGATCGTTTAAACGCTTTCTTCTCTGGAAACTTTACCGATCAAGAACTTGCAAAGGGATGAACACAAGATTATGTTTATGGATTAATTGCTTCATTTGAAAAAGTTGTTAGAGATGCTTCGTTTGTTGTGCCACTTATGGAAGTTGATACCAACTGAGAAGTTTCAAAATTAGCTGGAATTTCATCAGTTTATACATTTGATTTACAATACGCTTATGACGTAACTAAACCGCCAAGACCAGGATTACCAAGAACACCATCAGGAGGACATTAATGGACACTCAAACAAATCCACAATTAAAATCAAATGCTGTCCTTAGTGATAATAAAGTTATTTTCACTAGTTCAAGAAATAAAAACTTAAATTTATTTCAAAAATTAACAGCTATTGACTCACCACTTTTAAAAGCTTTTTGAAAAGTTTTTAAAATTATTTTTGAGTTTTTAATTATTGGTTTTATTGTTATTACAATTACTTTCTTCTTAATTAATGCTGTCCCTGGTTCTAACTCATTAGTTTCAAGTGCTAAAGATGCCAATATTCGCGCTGCAATTGAAGCAAAATATGGATTGAATTTACCTTTAATTGAAAGATATCTTCACTACTTTAAAAACTTACTTTCAGGTGATTTTGGAATTTCCCTTTCTCTTTTCCCTGGTCAAGAAATTAACACTTTTATTTGAACTAGATTTTACAAATCATTTCTTGTTGGAATTTTTAGTGTGTTTTTAACAGTTACTATTGGAATTTCGCTTGGAATTTGAGTGGGTAAAAATCCTGGTGGAATTGTTGATAATGTTTCAACAGTTCTTGTAAGTATCTTTTCTTCAATTCCATCAATTATTTTTGCTTTGGTCTTAATTTTCATTGGTCGGATCATTGGTTTACCTTACTTATTTGATGCAAATGATTTTAGTACTTACATTTTACCGGGAATTGCTTTATCGTTAGGAAGCATTATTGTGTATATTAAATATATTAGAACTGAATTAAATCGTGAACTTAATTCAGTTCATGCTAAATTTGCTTATTTAAAAGGATTAACAAAAAGTCGTTTTGTTTGAAAACACGCCTTAAAACCTGCTCTTTTCCCAATTGCAACCTTTTTCCCAGCGGTTATTTTTGGATCATTTATCGGAAGTATTTTTATTGAACAAATCTTCTTTATTCCAGGTTCAGGGGCAACTTTATTACAAGCAATTCAAACCAAAGACTATAATGTAATTCTTTTCTTAATTATCATCTTTGCTATGCTTACAATTCTTTCATACGCAACTCGTGATATTCTTTATGAAGCAATTGATCCAAGAGTTAGAAGGAGAGGAAAATAATGAAAAACCTTCTTAACAAATTCAATCAAGCTTTAAAAAATAAAGCTGAAAAAATTCGTCAGCAAGACTTTTATAGTGATCAAAAACACGATCCTACTGCACCAAATGCAATTACACAACCATTTAATCATCAAGCATGAAAAATTATTGGAAATACCTTTAAATATAATGAAGGAATGCATCTTGGTAAAGAATCAAACCTTTTTAAAGAATTTATTTATCGTTTTTCAAATAACTTTGGTGGTGTTTTTGGTTTCTTAATTTTAGTTGCAATTATTATTGCTGCCTTAATCATTCCATTTACTACACTTTCTCCAAACATTTCAAATGTTATGGATAAAAACTTGCAAGTTGGACAAACAGATTCTAAAGGTATTTACCATATCTTAGGAACAGATGATGTTGGTCGTGACTTTTGAGCAAGACTTTGATGAGGTTTAAGATATTCACTTGCACTTTCACTTGTAATTACTTTTATCGAAGTTATTATTGGTTTAACAATTGGAATTATGATGGGACAATTTGAGCTTTTTGATAAAATTATGACTTTCTTAATTAAAATCATTTCAGTTGTGCCAAGTATTATTATCTTAATCTTACTTACCATTATTTTAAGCCCAAGTTTCTGAGTTGTTGTCTTTTCACTTTCACTTACAGGTTGAGTTGGAATGGCTAACCAAATTAGAGCACAAGTTAAGCGTGCAAAACACCTTGAATGAGTTGCTGCTTCGAGAGTTTTAGGGACACCAACTTACAAAATTTTGAAAAACTATATTCCAGTTATTCTTCCAATTTTAATTACTCAATTAGTTTTCACAATTCCAGGTGTTATTCTTTCAGAAACATCACTTGCATTCATTGGACTTGCAATTGATGATGTTCCAACTCTTGGAAACTTAATTTCACAAGGTCAAAAGATCTTCCCAACATATTTAAGATACGTCTTTATTCCATCATCATTCTTAATTGCAATTACAGCTAGTGTGCAATTAATTGGTGCAAGTGTACAAGATGCACTTAGAAGACAAAGATAAAAGGAGGTTAAGCAATGTTAGATAAAACATTAAATAAAATCAAAAATAAGTCATTTTTGATTGTTAAAAACTTTAAACAATCAACACTTAACTTCTTTAATTTTAAGAAAAGACGTGAAGCCGTTTTTGATTGAGAAGATTTTTACAAGAATGTCCAATACAAAACATTTAATGATGGAACTAAATTAAAAATAGCTGCTGAGATCAAAGATATTCATTTATCATTTACTAACCCAGCTCGTCCAGGTGAGAAAAACAAAGTTCTTAGAGGACCAAGCATTCAAATTTATGAAGGGAAAGTGCATGCTATTATCGGTGAATCAGGAAGTGGAAAAAGTGTTATCACTTCTTTACTTTATGGTTTAACAGGAGATAATGCTGTTATTGATAGCGGTGAAATTAAACTTTACAACAATAATGTTGAAGAGTTTAGCTTAAAAGATTGAGAGCGTTCAAGATATCGTGGTAAAGTAGTTTCTGCTGTTTTCCAAAACCCAATGTCTACTTTAAATCCAACAATGAAAGTTGGTGAGCAAATTATGGAAGGGATGTTAATTAACAAAGTTGTTAAAAACAGAAAAGAAGCTTATGCTCGGGCAATTGAGTTTTTAAAACTTACTAAAATTAATGATCCTGAAGCAGTTATGAAACTTTATCCACATGAAATGTCAGGTGGAATGATCCAACGTGTGGTTATTGCTGCAATTGTTGCTCTTGAACCAAAAGTGCTAGTTATGGATGAACCAACAACAGCACTTGATCCAACTGTTCAAGCTCTTGTTTTAGATGTTATTAAAGATCTACAAGAAAAACTTCATTTATCTATTGTTTTCATTACTCACGACCTTGGAGTGGTAGCTTCAATTAGTGATTACATTTCAATTATGTACGCTGGTCAAATCATTGAAGAAGGAACAGCTCGTGAGATTCTAGAATTTCCACAACATCCTTACACTTGAGGTTTAATTTTAAGTATGCCTGATTTAAACTTAGGTACAAGATTGAAAACAATTCGTGGAAGCGTGCCAGCTAGCTTAAATAATATTGTCGGAGATGCTTTTGCTCCAAGAAATGATTACGCTCTTGGGATTGATTTTGAACAAGAACCAAGCTTTTACTATGTTTCAGAAACACATAGAGTAAAAAGTGCTTTACTTGATGTTAACGCACCAAGTTATGAACCACCAAAAGTTATTGCTTCATTATGAAAGGACTACGCTTTAAAAAATAATTTACATGAAGTTGTCGCAACTCATGCAGATAACGGAACAAGTAAAGTTATTTATAAAGCTTAATTTATGAATCAAAAAGAACAATCAATTTATGTTGAAACTAAACGTACTATTTTTGGTGAAAAACAATATTACAGATATTTAACACCAGGAACAGAAGAAATGTTATTGCCAAAACATGGTGAAAACATTTTAGTTAAATTAAGAAATGTGGATATTACTTATGGTTCTGGTTCAAAAGCTTTTAAAGCTGTTTCTGACTTTTGTTTAAATATCTATCAAGGTGAAGTTTTAGGTCTTGTAGGTGAATCAGGAAGTGGAAAAAGTACCATTGGTAAAACTTTAGTTGGTCTTGTTCCTTATAGTTTTGGTGAAATCCAGTTATTAGATAAAACTTTACCTAAAAAACTTAAACGAGGATTTAAATTTGGTAAAGCTTTAAAAGAATATAAAGCAATTGAAAACTTTATGGTTAATAAAGTGCAAATGATTTTCCAAGATCCAGCTAACTCATTAAACCCTCACATTAATGTTGAAAAAGTTGTATCCGAAGGACTTGATAACACAAAAAATGCTAAGGAAATTTATCTTTATAACTTTGATCAAGAAGTTGAAAAAGAATTAAAGAAACTTTTACCAGAAGCTCAGTATCCGCAGTTTTATGGTGAGTTTGCAAAAAAACTTTCTGCTGATATTGCTCAAAATGAAAATGTTGCATATCAAGCACTTTACGAAAGATTTTTAGATGAACTTGCATCAATTCAAAATCAAGCTGCGTTAGAATATCTTTCTAAGCAAAAACAAGAACGTGACAAGTTAAATAAATTATCTGAAAAAGAATGTAAAAGAATTTTAGTTGTAGATATGCTTAAAAGTGTTGGTCTTGATGAAAGTGTTCTAAAGCGTTATCCACTAGAATTTAGTGGAGGACAACAACAAAGAATCGGAATTTCTCGTTCAGTTGTGCTTCGTCCACAACTTCTTGTTGCTGACGAACCAATTTCCGCTCTTGACGTTTCAATTCAAGCCCAAGTTGTTAACATCTTTAACGAACTAAAAGAAAAATATAACTTAACAATTCTTTTTATTGCTCACGACCTTCGGATGGTTGAATATATTTCAGATAGAATTGCTGTTATGAATAAGGGAAGACTTTTAGAAGTTGGAAAAACAGAAGAAATTATGAAGCGTTCTTTACACCCTTATACAAAGAGCTTGCTTGATGCAGTGCCATCTATTCATGGAACCAAAGGTTCTTTAATTGGGTATGTTTATAATCCAGCAATGCACGGATATAATGAAGACAAGCAACCAATTTGAAATAAAATTAATGATGATCATTATGTTTTAGGAACTCCGGAAGAAATAAAAGAGTGAAAACAAGAATTTTGAAAATAAAAAGCACGCAAGTTAAACTAGGACACGAAATATGGACACAACCATATTTCGTGTTTTTATATATTTAGGAGGTATTATGAGACAATTAAAGGCACATGAATGATTAGAACTATTCGGTAGTTATGAAGATTACAAAAATAATTTGATATCAAAAAATGATTTTGAACTTAAATATTATTCAATCAGAGGTTTTAGTTTTTTTGATAGAAAATTCAATGAGGCTAAAAAATATTTTGTCTTCAAGTATAACAGATATAATTTAGGAATGATAAATATAGAATCGCAAACAGGTAAATCATCTAAAAAAGGTAAAGGGTCAGGTAGACCAAAAAGGCAAAAAATTACTCCTATTGAAATTGTAAAAAAGGAATGAGAAAAAATGCCTAAGGAACAATTGATTGAAATTTTAGAAATTTATAAAGACTCTTTTGATAGAAATAATATTGAAGTTGATATTTCTAAAATTAAGAAATCTTCACTTTCTACAAGAAAATTGGGCCTATGCTTTAATAAATCTAAGTCAACAATTCACAATCTAAAAACTAAAGAGCAGCAAACAAGAAAAAAATCTGTAAATACTAAATATGATGAATTAATAATTAAGTCATTTAAGAAAAATAAGGGTTTGTTTGGTAGAAAAAGATTGGAAAGTTATATTAGAACAAAATTCCAAATAGATCTAAATTATAGGACTATTGGTAGAGCGATGAGAAGATTAAACTTATTTTGTTTAATCAGAAGAAAGAAAATAGATAGAGAACAAAAGAACACAAACGTAAAATTTATAGATCTTGTTAATCGTGATTATCACGGAGAGACAAACCAAATAATTGCCACTGATGTTACTTATATTTCTGCACCAAAAGATTGCTTAAACAATTTTGTATTTTTATTTGTTGCGATTGATCACAAAAGCAAATTTGTTGTTAATTATAATCTTTCAAAAAGAAATGATTTAGAACTAGTAATGGAACATATGTCTAAAATCAAAATGGATAAAAAATGAATAGCTCATTCTGATCATGGTTTCCAATATTCTTCAAAAACTTATGTAGATTTAATTCAGAAAAACAATGGTGTTGTATCAATGGGTAGAGTAGGAAATTCTTTAGATAATAGAGAAGCAGAATATTTCTTTTCAATTTTAAAATCAGAATGTTTAAAATTAATCGATATTACAAAAATAAATTTTAATGAATTAAAATCACTGATTGATGATTTTGTGTTTTGATACAACAACGAAAGAATTCAATCAGTATTAAATTGAAAAACACCTCAAGAGTGTTGAGGTGTTTTAGTAAATTAAACTTTTTGTCCACTTTTCGTGTCCCAGTTTAAGTGCTTTTTGTTTTTGCTTTTTCTCTTTTTTAGTATGGAAATTTTTTTATTTTTTTATTCAAAAAATTATCTTTTTTCTAAAAATGCAAATTTTAAGCTTTATTTGCATTTTTTTAAAATTTTTGCTTTTTAATTGTTGTCCTCGCAATTTTGAGAATTGTAAAATATGGTAAAATTATCTCAATCAAATATAAAAAACATTAAGGAGACACAAATGACTAAAAAGTTAAAATTTTTACTTTTGTCAGCTTCAGCGACTTCAATAGCTCCATTCGCTTTAGTTGTATCATGTAAGGATACAACTAAATCAGAAGCACCAAAAGATCCAAAACCAAAAGAAGAAAATCCTAAATCTGAACCAACAAATCCAGAAACAAACCCAAATCCTAACAACACTGGCGACACAAATAATGATTCTTCTTCAAATAATAACGGAAATGATAATTCTACAACTACACCAGAACAACCAAGTAGTGAACAAGGTGGTTCTACAACTACAACAAACCCATCAGATAACGGGAATGCTACTTCTACCGAAACAAATGAAGAAACTACACCTGCAAATTTTGATGAAACAAATTCAAATGCTCTTTTATCAAAAGTAGAAACTTTAATTTCTAATTTTAATGAAATTGAGTTTACAAATTACTCACAACCTTTATCAACAGCTTTAAATTCATATAAAGCAGTTTTAGCAAACGCTGACTCAACAGCTGCTCAAAAACAAGAAGCTTATAATGCTTTATCACAAACTTACAAAAGACAAAGTCAAGGATACAACAAAACTAATATCCTTAACTCAATTCGTGAAAAAGTAAAATACATTCAAGAACAATATATTAAAACAAGTTGATTTACTAACCCTATTTCAGCACCAGCTCTTGAACTTCTTTTATCAGTTGTTATTAGAGAAACAGATAAAGCAGCTGAAGCTTCTGAGGTTCTTAAAAGAGTTTTAGTAGTATATAACCAATATCTTACAGAACAAGATAAATTAGATGCTTATATTGATTTAATTAAAGTAAGAACGGCAGCTTGAACTCTACTCAAACGTTTTGATGCAATAAAAGGCGAAAATAACCTTCAAAGTCAATTTAATGAATTTAAAGAAGAATATAACTCTCACATTGCAACATTAAAATATAATACAAGAGGATATGTTAGTTCTTATACTAACTTAGTTTTATTCACAAATACAAAAGAAGAAATTCAAGAAAATGCTGAATTTATTAAAAAATTTGTCAATAAATGAGCTCTTGAAGTATCTAAATATTTCATTAAAAACATCATTGTACTTGCTAAATCTAATTCTTCAAGTAGAGGTAATTACTTTACACAAAAATTCTATGCACCTTATTTTGAAGCGATAAAAAAAGTGGGACAAGCACAAGTTAGTGAAAATCCGACAAACGAAGAAGCATTTAACATTTTTAATTCATTTATATTAGCAGAAGATATAAAAACAAATATTGAGAATAAATTCTTGTATCTTGTTAAACAAAAAAATAATTCATTTAATTTATGAAAAGAAGGTGATCAAGAAAAAGTTATCTTAGAAACTACTTCTAGTTCATCAAGACCAATTTCTTTAAATTCAAAAGCAGCACCTTTACCGATAGCTTATGAATCTGTCGAAAACTTCAAAGTTTATAATAAAATTGTTGAATTAAGAAATCTTGTTATCAAAACTTTCTTCACATTACAAAAAGATGCAATAAGTGGAATTTCTGCATATGTAATGAAAGATTTTGGAAGTTCTGCAACAAAAGTAAATGTTTCTCAATTACTCAATAGTATTGATTTCGCAATTCAAGCAGGTATGGTTACAGAAGATGTTTATGATTTCTTATATGGAGAAGGTCAAGATCAATTCTTTGCTAATATTCCTCTTTCTAGAACACCTCTTGTTCTTCAATACTACTCATACACAAAAATTAAACATGTTATGGATGAAACTTCTTCATCAAGTACAAGACCATCAGCTGGTTCAAATGAGGTTTAATAGAAAATTAATTTTTCTTTAAACCAAACATTTTCGCAAATTCTTGCACTTTGTGGAAATTTATAAATAATTAAATAAGGTTTATAATTAAAATATGCAGAAAAAAAATAAGACAACTCAAATAATTGAGTATTTAATGGATTTAATCCAATCAGGAAGAATTCCGGTTAACAAAATCATGCCTTCTGAACATCAACTTATGCATAAATTTGATTGTTCAAGAAATGTTGTTGTATCAGCTTACCAAAAGTTAGAATCTTTAGGTGCTGCATATTCAATTTCAAAGCGTGGACATTTTGTTGCCGAAAACTTCCATAACTTAATTAAGCCAGTTAGTTTTCTTTTTGAATCTGATCGGCAAGTGGGTGATGAAGTACTAGACCCAGTCACTCTCCCTGAATGAACAACAAAGAAGAGAATCATCTTTATTGATGGATTTCGTACTTTTAGAAAAAAATACTATAAAAATCAAGAATTAATCGCAGAATCAGAAATTTATTTATCATTAAAAAATGTAGATTTATACGAACCGGTTGATATTAGCAAACCGATTGTTGATATTCTGCTTGCTAAAAATGAATTAACTAATGTTGTTTATGAAGTAACATTAGTAGAAAAAGAAATGTTCGGATATAATCTTGTTCCTGTTATTCGATTCTTTGGATATGATATTGATAGTATTTCAATTGCTGGAATGTTTTACATTCATCCCAAACATTTTAAATTTTATCATCAAGAATTTTCGCTTACAAGTTAAGCAAAAATCTTCTAAAAATAGCCTTTTTTAAACTAGGACAGAAAAAATTAACAATTTATCAAATTGGATAGCCCCATACTATATTCGTATGGGGTTTTTCAATTTAGACATGATTGAATTCTAAATTTGTTGTATCAATTAACATAATTAGATATTACTTTTTCTAGTTCACTCAAAGTCATAGCTTTGATATTTAAATCTCTAATTAATTCAGTTTTTAAATTTGAAAATCAATATTCCACAACTCTATTATCTAAACTGTTTCCCACTTTTGAAAGTGAAATTATTCCACCTTTATTTTGAATAAAACGAGAAAAATCATCAGATGTATAAGTTGAGCAATGATCTGAATGTAGTATAAAACTTTTTTCAAAATCAACATTTTCAAATGTTTTGTAAATTAATTTTGAATCATTAAATTTGGAAAGAGAAAAACTAATTATTTCTTTAGTTTTATGTTTAATCACTACTGAAAGATAAACATTATTGTTTATCGCATCTTTTGTCGCTGGGAGATATGTTACATCAGTAGCATATATATTTCTGTTATATACATCGTTATAATCTCTATTCACAATGTTTTCTTTTATGATAGATGTGTTCTTTACTTCTTTTAATTTTTTTCTTTTTCTGATATTGCAAAATAAACCTAAGGCATTCATATATCTTCCTAGAGTTCTTTCGTTTATGTCTATTTTATAGTGCTTTAAGATAAAATATTTTAATTTTTGTCTACCATATTTAGATCTATTTTGTTTAAATGAATCAATAATCAAGTCTTGGTACTTTATTTTTCTGGATTTATTTTTAGGAGCAAAATTATTTCTTTTATGTTTGGATATTGTTTGTCTACAAAGATACAACAAAATAGCAAGTTTATACGAAGCCATATTAATATTTGATGCCTCTTGAACTTTCTCTGTTTTAAATTTATCTTTTGTAATTTCTCTATATCTTTTTGCAATTTCAATTAAATCTTCTCGTGTAAAAATGTCTCAATTTATATCTTGTTCTTTCACTTTTCTTGACCTACCGGTTCCAGGCTTTCTTGGTTTTTTATTCATATTACAATTATAATGTTTTAATATTCCTCGTAATCTTGCTTTCACATATTTATCTTTTGCTTTTGCACCATATTTATACATAAGTTCAATTGCATACTTTTTGCCTAATTGAAAAAATGTATTATAAATTTCTTTTTCTTGTTCTTCTGTAAAATGTTTACCCATTTTTTCTCCTTTAAAAATATAAAAAATGAACATTCGAAGGAATGTTAATTTTTATTGTCCTAGTTTAAAGGAATGTTAATTTTTATTGTCCTAGTTTATTTTTGGCTATTTTTTTATTATTTGACCTTAGCCATATACCTTTGTTTCTCTCTTATGGACTTTATAATTTGTTGGGACAAGAAATAAGGTTAGTTTCATATTTACCACATCGTTTAAATATAATTATTTAGCTATGAATTTACAATTGCAAAATAATGCTTTTTTTAAAGAATTTGATCAAAAATATGCTCATGATAAACCCTTAGGAATTAATTATATTGATCACTTAATTCATGTACGAATTTGACAGCCGGTTGCTAAAGAAGTTTTTATTATTGTTTTTGATAAAGACAATCCTGAGCAAATTGTTCTCAAACAAAAAATGTCAAAACAAGACACTGATTGAGTTATTGATCTTCCAAATTCATTTGATGGTTATTATTATCAATTTAAAATTATTCATCCTGATCTGAGCGAAACTTTTGCATTAGATCCGTATGCATTAAGCATGGCTCCATTTGATTGAGAAGGTAAGGAAACAAAAGTTGGTAAAGGTGCGTTTGTTGATTTAGGAAGTTCCAAAGCAGGGAAAAAACCTCGAAAACTTAACAAAGTTTTCCAAAGCGTTGATCCTTTAATTTATGAATTGCATGTCCGTGATTTTACAAGCTTAAAAGATCCGAGTACTTTGCAAAATAGAAGAGGAACTTTTAATGCCTTACTAGAAGCAAATTTATTTGATTATTTAAAAAAATTAAATTTTACCCATGTTCAATTTTTACCACTTCAAAGTACTTATACAGTTAATGATCTAGATTTTCAAATCTATGGAAAGGGTGAAGGTAAAAAGTGAATAACTAACTATAACTGAGGATATGATCCGCACAATTATTTTAGTTTAAATGGTTTTTATTCTTCAAATCCAAGCAATCCTTATGCACGAATTATTGAATTTCGAAAACTTGTTGATGAAGCTCATCAACAAGGTATTGGAGTCATTGTGGATGTTGTTTACAACCATATGATGACAAACACAATTTTCAACAACATTTTACCTGGTTATTATTATAGAGAGCAAGCAAAAATCTTTCCAGTGAGTTATCCGCCGCTTGCTGATGAAAGAAAAATGGTTAAACGAATTATTTTTAGATTCGCTAAAAAATTATTTAATCAATTATGATGTTGATGGATTTCGTTTTGATCTTTCATGTTTTATGCACCAAGAGACAATTAATGAAATTGCTTTTGAATTACGCAAAATCAAACCTGATTTGATTTTACATGGTGAAGCTTGACCATTTAGTGATTTAGAATATCAAAAGTCTTATATCAAAGGAACAACTTTTAATAATTTAAATTTTGCTTATTTTAACGATACGATAAGAGATGCAATTAAAGGTGATGAAAGTCACTCAAATTTAGGTTTATATGTTGAAAATAACCCAGAATATTTCAAAAGATATGTTAGTTCAATTGTTGGTAATTTAAAAGATTATGATTTTCAAAATTTTAGTCACTCAAATGGAGAATATGATCTTTTTGTGACCAATGAAGGAATGAATTTAGCTTATTCACACTGTCATGACGGTGCGACTTTATGAGATAAACTTTTAACTTCTACAAAGAATCTAAGCTTTGAAGAGCGAATTGAAAGATATCGTCAAGCCTTAATTTTAAGCGTTGCAACTAATGGTCGTCAATTAATGCTAGCTGGAACAGAATTATTACAAACCAAACCACTAGATCAAAGCGGGATGGAAGAACACCGTTCTTTTGAATCACATTATCAAGATGAATTTAACGAAAACGCAGATCAAAACCGCTATCAAGATAATTCTTATAAAACCACAGATTATACTAATGGTTTAAAGTGACAACACTTAAAAAATCCATTAGTAGTTAAGGATGTTTTTGAATTTGTTCAAAAACTCAATTATTTTAGAAATGCTACTACATTTTTTAGAATGTCTAAAAATGAAGTCTTAAAAAATTATCAATTTGAACTAGTTGATTCTAATCAAGGAATTATTGTTTTTACAATTTGTAGTCAAGAACAAAAATTAAAAGTAATTCATAATTTTAGCGATTCAAATTTTAATTATGATTTATCAAATTATGAAATTGTTTTAACAAGTTCGCTTGAACAAGATGCTTTAAAAAATAATCAAGTAAAAGCCCATTCTTCTGTGCTTTTACTACAAAAATAGGAGATAAGATGCAAATTAAACAACTTAAAGATAAAATTTTATATCAAATTTTTCCTCGTTCATTTTACGATTCAAACAATGATGGAAATGGAGATTTACAAGGAATTATTAGTAAATTAGATTATTTAAAAGATTTAGGAATTAATGGAATTTGATTATGTCCAATTTATGAAACAAATTTTGTTGATGCAGGATATGATGTTTTGGATTATAAATCTGTTTGAAAACAATTTGGAACTTTAGAAGACTTTGCAACTTTAACAAAAGAAGCTCGCAAACGTGGAATTGACATTATTATGGATATTGTTTTAAACCATGTTTCAAATCAACATGAATGATTTAAAAAAGCTTGTGAATCTCGTACAAACAAAGAGCACGATTATTTTATTTGACGTGATGAACTTTCTGAAGCAGAGAAACAAGCTCAAAGTATTTTTGGTGGCCCAGCTTGAGAATATGTGCCAAGTGTCAATCGTTATTATTTTCACCTTTTTGCCAAAGAGCAAGTTGATTTAAACTGAGCTAATCCGAATACTTGCAAGGCTATGGCGGAAGTGATTGATTTTTGATACAACTTAGGTGTTAGAGGGTTTAGGTTAGACGCAATCAAACACGTTGCTAAAACTTTCGATAATGTTGCTGCAAATCCTGCTTTTGTTTGATGTGATGGAGCTGTTGAATATCTTCAATTATTTAATGAATTAGCTTTCAAAAACAAACCTGATGCTTATACTTTCGGAGAAGCAAGTGGTATTTCTGCGAACGAACTATTAAACTATGGTTTAAGCAAAAACAAAGTTGCAGATAATTACTACAACTTTGCATGATGATGAATTGGATGAGGTAAAGTTACTGGTAGAAATGGATATGATGCTAATTGAGATTATCGTGAATTTGTTTATCAACAAAAACCATTCCAAGAAAATGAAGCCATTCCAGCTTATAGCTTTACTAACTTTTTATCTAATCACGACACTGCTCGAAGTGTATCAAGATGAGGAAGTGAAACTTTCTTTAGAAAACAAAGTGCGAAAACTCATGCTCTGCTTTTACTTTCTTTAAAAGGAGTTCCTTGTTTATACTATGGGGAAGAAATCGGTCTTACTAATACAATTTTTAACTCTCGTAATGAGTTTCGAGATGTTGATATTTTTAATGGTTTCAAGGAACTAGTTGATCAAAAACAAATTTATTCTGAAAGTGAAATGTTATTATACTGTAACATTAATTCTCGTGATGCTGGTCGAGGATTAATGCAATGAGATACAAGTGTCAATGCTGGATTTAATAGCGGAGCAGAACCTTGAATTAAAAGAGGACACAATAAAGAAGAAATTAATGTTGCAAGTCAAGCAAATGATCCAACAAGTATTTTGAATTTTTACAAGAAATTAATTCAGTTAAGAACAAATGATTTAAAAGATCTTTTAATTGATGGAACATCAACAATCGATTTACAACCAAGTGGTGTAATTGAAGTGGTTCGCAAATATAAAGACCAAGAAGTTTATGTGTACTTAAATATGACAAGCAAGGAATTAGAACTTACAAAAATTAGTGGAAAGCAAATTCTTTCAAGTTATGATGATAATAAACAAGTAGAAACAAAATTAAGACCTTATGAGTCTGTTTTAATTCAAAAATAGAAAGGAAATTATGGAATTTTTAAAATACGATCTTAAAAATAAAACAATTAGCCAAACACGTTTTGATAGAAATGTTGTTGCTAAAACAGAAAGTATTTTTTCATTAGGAAACGGTTATTTAGGTATTCGAAGTGCTGATGAAGAAATCACAACCTATAATAAAGAAGATTTTTTTGTTAATGGTATTTTTAATAAAGATAATAAAAATGAAGTGAGTGAACTTGCAAATTTAGCAGACACTTTAAGTACTTCAATAACTTTTAATCACCAAGTTTTTGAAGTTAATGAAAATGATAGTTATCTTAAAACTTTACATTTACATGACGGAGTTTTAACTCGTGAAGTGACCGCAGAACGCAAAGGCGAAAAATATCAGCTTAATTTTGAAAGATTTGTGTCACAAGTTGATGATAATGTCTACGGTCAAAAAATCTCTATTAAAATTTTAGAAAACCAAAATAAAAAGACTAATGTTGTTATTCGTGCAGGAATTAATGGACAAGTAACTAATAACGGAACTCAACATTTTGGTGAAGGACTAAAAAGTAGACCAACAAATCAATCACTTCAAATGTTTCAAAAAACAACTTTTTCAAAACGATTAGTTATC
This sequence comes from Mycoplasmopsis gallopavonis, assembly GCF_900660635.1. GTDB lineage: Bacteria > Bacillota_I > Bacilli_A > Mycoplasmatales > Metamycoplasmataceae > Mycoplasmopsis > Mycoplasmopsis gallopavonis. The sequence goes on along the minus strand of NZ_LR215032.1, from coordinate 378,795 downwards.
CACAATATGGTAACTCGTCTTTTTGTCAATGGAAAAATGGTTGAAGCAAACGGAGATGATTATCAAATCGATATTAAACGAAGACAAATTTATTTTAAAATTAATTTAAATCTCAAACAAGGTGATGAAGTTGTTTTAGAAAAATTAATGTCTGTTCACACTAGCGTTGATTCAAATCATGTTCTTAAAGCGGAAGCTGTTGAAGAAAATGCAAAGAATAAATTACAAGAACTTTTAAAAACAAACTATCAAGAATTAAAAAATGCTTCAATTCAAGCGATGAAAAAAGTATTTTCAAATACTTTTTATGTGAAAATCGAAGGTGGCGAACAAGCTCAATACGATTCTTTAGCTTTGGATTTTACGATCTTTCATTTAAATAATTTTGTTCCTAAAAAATATAGTAATATGAATGTTGGAGCTAAAGGACTTTCAGGCGAAGGATATCAAGGTCATACCTACTGAGATACTGAATTTTTCATTAATCCAATTTATCTTTTCAACAATCCTAAAATTGTGCGTAATCTTTTAACTTATAGATATAAAGGAATTGATGGAGCAAGAAAAAAAGCACTTGAAATTAAGGAACGTTTCCAAGAATCAAATCTTGAAGGTGCACAATTTCCGTGAGAAATGGCTTGACCAACTGAGGGCGAAGTTTGTCCATATTGAGGACAAGCAGATGTTGTAACTGGTGTCCAAGTTCCAATTGCATCACGTAGACAAGAAATTCACGTTTCTGCCGATGTAGCTTATGCTGTTAATCAATATTACAAAATCACTAATGACGAAAGATTTATGAAATCAATGGGTTATGAAATGATCATTGATACTGGATACTTTTACACCAACAGAGCAGAAAAACAAAAAGATGGTAGCTATGAAATTAAAGATGTAATGGGACCAAACGAATATAAAGGAAATATCGATAACAATGCTTATATTAATTATTTAGCCAAATTTAATATTGATTTAGCATTAAAATACATCAACAAACTTAAAAAACATAGCCCAGAAATTCTTGAACGTATTTTAAGCAAAATACCTTACAAAATTAATGTTTCAAAGATGAAAGAAGTTTCACAATTACTTAAACAACAATTACCAAATCAAGAATTAATTATCGCTGAAAATGATCAATTTTTAGCTTTACCAAAAATTGATGTATCACCATTTAAGATGCTTGGTGATGCGGGTAAAAAATTATTCTCAACCCAAGAAGGACACAAACGCTTATGCAGTCAACTTGTAAAACAAGCAGATGTGGTTCTTTTATTAAATATTTTTCCTGAGTTATTTGATAAAGAAGTTAGAGTGGCAAACTTTAATTATTATGAAGAAATTACAACTCATGATTCTTCACTTTCACCTGCAACTTACGCATTAGAAGCGGTTCGTTTGAAAATGTTAGATAAGGCGTATTCTTTATTTAAGTATGGAATTAACATTGATCTTGGAACTAATATGTCTTCTTCGAATGCAGGAATTCATGCAGGTTCTTTAGCTGCAATTTATCAAATGATTGTTTTTGGATTTGGTGGTTTAGATTGACACAATGACAATTTACATTTAGATCCGCTTCTACCAAAAGAATGATCAAGTTTAACTTATCGTTTCCAATACCAAAATAGTGAATTTGAAGTTTCGGTTAACCAAAATGAATTTTCAATTTTTGCTTTGGAAAGTTTTGAACCAAGAAAAATTATAATTCAAGGCAAAGAACGCTTAATTGGACATAAAATTCAAAAATTTGAGGTAAAACATGATTAAAGGTTTAATTTTTGATTTAGATGGAGTTATTGCTGATACAGCTATTTTGCACTTTAAAGCTTGACAATTAATTGTTAAAGATTTAGGAATTGATTATAGCTATGAAGAAAATGAAAAATTAAGAGGTTTACCTCGCAAAGATACCTTGCTTGCTATTTTCAAATTAAAGAAATTTGAAAAAAAATTAAGTGATCAAGAATTAGATCAAATTTGTGATTTAAAAAACGCAAAATACAAAGAACTTTTAGCAACTGAATTAAATACTTCTTGAATTTTGCCTAATATTCAAAATTTTATTTTAGAAGCTAAAGCAAATAATATCAAGTTAGCAATTGCTTCAAGTAGTCATAATGCACCAACTATTTTAACTAAATTAGGGTTAATAGATTATTTTGATTTTATTGTTAATCCAAGCAATGTCAAACACGGTAAACCTGCTCCTGATATTTTTATTCAAGCAGCAGAGGGACTGAATTTACAAAACTCTGAATGTTTAGGAATTGAAGATGCACCAGCTGGTGTTGCTGCAATTAAAAGTGCTAATATTCGGGCAATTGCAATTACACACGGATCTAGTGAAGATTTTTCACAAGCCGATTTAGTTCTTCAATCAACAAGTGAGCTTAGTCTTACTGAAATTCTTGCAAAATTTAAATAATAAATAAAAAGCAAATCTACTAAGATTTGCTTTTTTTATCAATTCTTTTTCAAATTCCAAAAAGATTAAAAAAACCGTAAACAAGAAGAGTAATGAATAATCCTAGTCCAATTGGACAAACAATTCAACCATATCAAGCAAATTGAGCGGATACATTTTTATATAAAACAATTCCTAAAATTAATCCAAGACAAAGACCAATTATAAAACAAGTTGCTAAAATGAATTGAATTTTATGATTCTTGAATAAGTTTTTCATTAAATTTTTTCTCGATTTCTTGCACTGTTGGAAGTGATTCGATTGCTCCTGGTTTTGAAATTACAAATGAAGCACAAATATTTGCTTTGAGTACAATGTGAGCAAAGTCTTTGATTTTTAAATTTGAAAAATCAAAGTCATGCTCGACAAATTGAGCAATAAAATAACCAAAGAAAGAATCGCCAGCTCCTGTTGTATCTTCAACTTTTGCTGTGATGCTTGGAATTATCTTTGTTTGTCCTTTGAAATAAACAAGTGTTCCTTCGGCTCCAAGAGTAATTAAGAAAATTTTATCTTGATACTTTAAATTTAATTGCTGAATTTCTTCAAGTTTTAGATTAAAGATTAGCTCTAATTCTTCATCTGATAATTTGATCACATTAGCAAAATCAATAAATTCTAATGCTAAATTACGAAAATGTGCAAGATTTTCACCATAAAGAGCATCACGGTAATTAGGATCAAAGAAAATTAGTTTTTGTTCTTTTTGTGCTTGGTGTGCTAACTTGTAATAAGTATCTAATAATTTACCACCTAAAAAGGCAGTTGCAGAAGAAAGAACCAAAGCATCAAATTTTAAATCATTTTTAAGTTCTAATTCTTGATCGGCTCCTCTTTGGAAAGTAAAATTACGTTCACCAGTTTGATCAAGAATGACATTAGCAATTGTTGTGGGCTTCTTAGTGATTGAAAGAAAATCAGAATTTAAATGATTATTTACAAAAAATTCTTGAATTTGCTTTCCATAAGCATCATTTCCAATTGTTCCTAAAAAATAAGCACGAGAATTTAAAAGCCCGATTGCACCGCAAACATTTAAAGGTGCTCCGCCGACTTTTTCTAAAACTTTTCCATTAATTTGGTATTTATCAATTAATGCTTCCCCAGGTAAAATGATAGTTTTTGGATTTGGATTTTCTATTTGAAATTCTTTAAGTGACATGATTGTTCCTTCGATATTTTGGAGTTCAAGTTTTTTATTATTAGTGATAAAAAACTTACTGCTAAATACTTCTTGCCCTTGATTGATAAAGATTTCAATAAAAGAAGTATCTAAAATAATTTCAAGTGAATCAATTTTTGAAATGTTTCTTTCAAAAGCTAAACCAGTTTCGGGTGATTGTCAAATTGACATTAAACTGCGGTCCACTTTAAAAATTTGATTTTGATAATCTATTTTAATTTGATCGCCTAGATCATTTGAAATTTTAATTTCAAAATTTTGTTCTTTTGTTTTTAAATCTAAAAAGTAAGCTTTATTTTCAAGTTTTTGTAAGTGACTAATTTTTTGTTTATCATCATTTTGAAGTTTTTGGATTTGATATGGTCTTTGGAATAAAATTCCCTCTTTAATTGTTAAAAGACGTGGAAAATTCATGTGGTGAGCATAACCATCATCGAAAGTAGCTGCTTCTAAATCTTGTGGTTTAGCAGCTCAACCTAAATAAATAATTTCATCATTTGGTGTATTGTGAAAAATTTGTGGAGCATAAAAATCAAACCCAAGATCGGCGTGACTGACTTTTTCTACTTCAAAAATTAAGTTTTCTCAGTCCATTTTTCCAAGTAATAAAACTACATTATCATTTTTTTCATTTTGATTTTTAAAAAACTTTTGTCCTTGTGTTGAGAAACTAAGTACATCATAACCATTTAATTCAAAAAAGATTGGACATTCGTACATATAAGCATCAGGAGTTTGGAAATTTTGGATTTCTAAAGTTCCTTTGAATTTAAAGTCACGATCAGGGAAGTTTGATTCATAGATTGAAATAACACCTTTTTTAGTGTTTTTTAATTGAGCTCCATGAAATAAATAAAATTGATTATTTTTAATAAATGGAAAAGGATCACGAAAATCACCTGTATAAATTGTTTTATCAACTTCAAATAAAACCTTTTTGTCTTCAAAATGATGTTTTTGATCATCAAATTTTGTTACAATGGTAGCTGATCCTCGTTCAAATTCTTGTTCATTCAATCAAGTTTTGGTATTACCGGTGTAATAAGCATAAATTTGATTTTGATAATTTAAAGCACCACCACTAAAAACTCCATCTCAATCATTTGGGATTGAAGGAACAATTTGCACTTCTAAATTTTCAAAATTTTGAAAATCCTTTGTTCGGTAAGCACTTCATAATTTTGTTTTATGCATTGCAATTTGAGGAACATTTTGATAAAAAATATAGTAATATCCATCTTTGTAAACTAGACCATTTGGATCGTTCATTAAACCTGCAAATGGTGTTAAATGAACTTTATTTAAATAAGGTGAATTATTTCTCATTTTTTGATTAATTCTAATTTGAGATTTATTTAAAAAAGCAAAGCGTTCACCATAATAAGGGTTTTTTGCTAGTTGCTGCATTTTTGTGATTTGATTATTGTAAAATTTTTTTCTATCTTGCATATTTAACCTTTTTGTATTTAGAAAGTTAGTAAATTTATTTCGAATTATTAAGCCTATAAAATAGGCTTTAATAAAAATTTAATATCTTTTGTAATTATAGTAAAATTTTTTATTAGTTGAAAGATTACTTAGAATCTTTTTACTTCAAAATAAAAGAAAGGAATTTTATGAACTACGATTGAACTAAGATTAGTCAACAAATTAATGATGGTGTTGGTGGAAAATCTAATATTCAAAAAGTTTATCACTGTGCAACTCGTTTTAGAGTTGTTGTCAATGATGTTGAACAAGTTAATCTTGATCTTTTGAAAGAAACAGAACTTGCTAAAGCTGTCAATTTATCAGGAAATGAAGTTCAAATTATTTTTGGTGCAGGATTAGTTAATAAGGTTTTTGAAAATTATCAAAAAATCAATAACAACCAAGTCCAAAAAGCAACTAGTGAAACTGCTTCAAAAACTTTTAAATGAGATAAAACACTTTCATTTAAAAGTAATTTATTTACTAACATTAGATCTTTAATTAGATCTTTTGCTGAAATTTTTATTCCATTAATTCCAATATTTATTGCAGGAGGGATTGCCTTAGCACTTAATAGTTTTATTGGTGCTTTTAAATCAAATTCATACACTATATTAGGATTATCAAAATTCTTTGATTTAATTGGTGGAGGAATTTTAGGTGCATTACCTGCTTTTGTTGGATATACTGCAATGAAAAAATTTGGTGGAAATCCATTTTATGGACTGGCAATCGGAATTATTATGGTTGCTCCATCACTTATGAATTCATGATCACAAGGTGCATTTGAAACTCTTAATTTAAATGCAAAACCAGAAGAAATTAATGCTATTTTGTCACAGAAAAAAAGCATTGCTTACACTTTATTTCCAAAAAGCTGAGGATTCTTTAGCTTCCCATTAATTGGATATCAAGCACAAGTTGTTCCAGTTTTAATGATTGTTTACTTAGGATACTGACTTGAAAAATTAACTGCAAGATTCTCACATGAATCATTTGCAATTCTTAGTGTTCCACTTGTAACTATTTTTGGAACAGTCTTTTTTGGATTTTGAATTATCGGACCAATTGGTCGTGCAATTTCAGATGGACTAGGAATTGCATTCAAAAGTATTTGACATTATACAAACTTCCCATTCTTTGGATTAGGTGGTTTAATTATTGGTTTCTTATATCCATTTTTAGTTATTACAGGATTACACCAAGGTCTTTTACCAATTGAAACTCTTTTGGTTGCAGATACAGCTCAAAAATTTGGTCAAGGAATGACCTGAATTACTCCAATTGCAACAGCTTCTAATATTGCACAAGGTATGGTTGGAATTGGAATCTTAATTATGCTTTTTGTAGCTAAATCAAATAAACAAATTTCAAAAGTTTCTTCATCAGCTCTTTCTGCTAATTTAGGAATTACTGAACCAGCTTTATATGGAGTTAACTTACCACTTAAATATCCACTTGTAATTGGTGCGATTGCTTCTGGTATTGCTGGTTATTGATTAGGAATGTCACAAACTTACGCAATTAGTAATGGTTCTGCATCATGAATTGGAAATGCAATTCAATTCAGCTGAGTAATCACTGAGAGTGAATTAAAATACTATTCAACTTTACCTTATAATTTTGTGATTCATAGTCATATGTCTAATGGTGTCAAAATGCTTATTGGAAACTTGCTTGCATCAGTTATTGCAATTGCAGGAACAGTCTTTTGAACATCTACTTTTGGTAAAAAAGAATTCCAAAAATGAATTGCTTAATTTTTTAGGTTTAAAAATCTTATCTTTTAAAGGTAAGATTTTTTAATTAAGAAAGATTATTTTAATTAATCGTTTAATAAAAAATAGATATTATATAAAATATAAATAATATATTACAAAGAGCGTAATATTTAATTGAAAGGTAATTAAATTTAATAATGAATCAGGAAAAAATTTACCAATATATCCAAAGTGCAGAATCAAGATCTTTCTTAGATATTGCTAAGCATTTTCGTATTTCAGTACGAAACAATAAGGATTTAACCAATATTTTGTCAATTTTACTTAAAGAGTACAAAATTTTTAAAAATAATAAAGACGAATATTATGCACCAATTTTACAAGAAACAATTCAGGGTGTTTTAAGTGTTTCGCAAAAAGGTTCTTTTGGGTTTGTTGATTATGATATTGATGAAGAAGCAAAAACTAAAAAGAGTGTTTTCATTAAAAACTTTAATTTTAATGGAGCAATGCATGGAGATACAGTTGAAGTTAATGTTTATGTTAACCCCAAAAGTAAACAACAAGATTTAACACACGGAGTGATCACTAAAATTCTTGAACGTGGGAACGAAGAAGTTATTGGATTTATTAAACAAAAAAATACTACAACTTATTTTGTTCCAGTTGACGAAAGATACAAATGAATGCAATATAAAATAGTATCGTCACTTGTGCAAACCAAATTAAATGATTTAGTTGTTGCTAAAATTATCAAATATGAAGATCGCAATATTTTTATTCAAATTGCAAAAGTTATTACCAACGAAGCTGATCCGATGGTTTTTGTCAAGTCATACTTAGAACAAATTAAAGCACCTAGCGGATTTCCAACAACATTAGAAGAAGAAATTAAATCAATTCCAAGTACGATTGCAAATGAAGATTGAACTAATCGAGTTGATTTAAGAGATCAAATGATTGTTACAATTGATGGAGATGATACCAAAGACTTTGATGATGCAATTACAGTAAGGAAATTGGCTAATGGTAATTTCTTTTTAGGTGTGTATATCGCTGATGTTTCTTACTATGTTCGTGAAAATACAAAAATTAATGAGGAAGCTTTAAACCGTGGAACAAGTATTTATTTAGTTGATCGTGTAATTCCGATGTTACCAGAAGAACTTTCAAATGGAATCTGTTCACTTAATCCTAATGAAGATCGGTTTGTTCTAGCATGTGAGATGGAGATTAATCCGCAAGGAGAAACTTTAAAAACTAAATTATTCCAAGGAATTATCAATTCACAATTTAGATTAACTTATAAACAAGTTGATAAATATTTTGAAACCAATTTAATCAATGAAGATTATCATGATCAAGAGAAAGTTTCTAAATTAAAATCAATGCTCAATCAAGCTAAAGAACTAAGTTTAATTTTACATGAGTATAAAATTAAACAAGGTTATGTTGACTTTGAAATTGATGAACCGAAAATTAAACTTAATCAAGACGGAACAGTTAGAGAAATTATTATTAATAAACGTGGATTCAGTGAAGTTTTAATTGAGGACTTCATGGTTCGGGCTAATGAAACTGTTGCTAAATATCTTTATGATCATAAACTACCTGTGCTTTATAGAGTTCATGAAAAACCTGATGGTGACAAACTTGTTAATTTAAGAAATGCTTTAAGCGTTGTTAATATCTCAATGGGTGATTTAAATGAAAACAATATTAATCCACATAATTTTTCTGATTTAGTTGAAAGCGTTAAACGCCAAAGAAGTGATGATTTTGTCAAATTGCTTTTTTTAAGAACAATGCAAAAAGCAATTTATTCACCAGATAACATTAAGCACTTTGGACTTGCGAGTGATTATTACTGTCACTTTACTAGCCCAATTCGAAGATATCCGGACTTAGTTATTCATAGAGTTATTCGTAATTTCATTATCAATAATCAAACAGATCAATTGCAAGACTTTAAAGATCAACTTGCAACTTTTGGAGATCTAAATACTCGAAGTGAACAAAAAGCGGTTCAAATTGAAAGAAATGTTAATGATTTAAAATTTGCTGAATTTCTGAAAAATCAAATTGGAAAACAATTTAAAGCTCAAATTTTAAGTATTTTAAATTTTGGATTTTTTGTTGAATTTGAATTTAAAGCTAGCGGATTAGTTCATCGTACTAATTTATTTGACGGAGAATATGAAGCTAACGAAACTTTAACTAAATTAGTTTCACCAAAACGCACATTCACATTAGGTGATTATGTTGATGTTGTTGTTGTTGGTGTTGATTTAGTTGAAGGAAAAGTAGATTGTGTTTTAGCAGATTTATATCCACAATATTTAGAAAATCAAACCAAAAACCAAAATTCAAAACAAAGTGGTAAAAATGAACATAAAAAACGTGATAGAATTCGCAAATAGAAGATTAGAAAAAAATTCATTAGGTTTTGATTCAAATTTATTTATTTACCAAGATAAGGATATGTTCAATTACTCAGTTGATACAATTTTGCTTGGTAATTTTATCTATTTAAATTCTAAAATTACAAGAGCTTTAGAAGTTGGTGCAAATAATGGAGCTTTAAGTATTTTTGTTGCATCTAGAAATAAGAATTTAAAAATTGATGCTTTAGAAATTCAAACTAAAGCAGCAGTTTTAGCAAGTGAAAATGTTAAATTAAATAGTTTAGAAGATCAAATTCAAATTATTAATAATGACTTTAATCTTTTTTGAAAAGAACATACAAAAAATGCAAAACGAAAATATCAAACCATTTTTTGTAACCCACCTTTTTATCCGTATGATAAAACTAAATTAAAGAAAAATATTTCTAAGGAAAAATTAATTGCTACTCATGAAATTCACTTAAATTTAGAGCAATTAATTTTAGGTTGTTCAAAAATTATTGAGCAAAAAGGATTTTTAACAATGGTTTTACCTGTCGAACGTATGGTTGACGCTTTTGTGTCTTTGCGTAAGTATAATTTTGAACCAAAACGAATCCAACAAATTTTGCCTCGAATCAAAGACAAACCAAAATTTGTTTTAATTGAAGCTCGTTATAACTCAGGTTGAGGAGTACATTTTTTACCTAATTTATACTTACATCCTGAAGATGATTTAAACAATCATGATTATTTACCAGAAATTAAAGAATTATATATCCCAAAGAAAGTGTAATTAAATTATGAAAAAAAGATTTTATATAACAACACCAATTTATTATGCAAGTGGTAATTTACATATCGGCCATCTTTACACAACCACTTTAGCTTGAACAATTGCGAATTATAAAAAACTTGCTGGCTATGAAGTTTTAATGTTAACAGGAAGTGATGAACACGGACAAAAAATTTTCCAAAAAGCAACTGAAAATGGCAAAGAACCACAACTTTTTGTTGATGAACTTTGTCAGAAATATAAACAAATGTGAGTAGATTTTGGAATTGATTATGATTTATATTCACGAACCACTAATCTTAAACACAAACAAAGTATTCAACATATTTTTAGTCAATTTCTTGACCAAAAATATATTTATAAAGATCAGTATCAAGGTCTTTATTCAGTTAGTGATGAAGAGTTTTTAACAGAAACACAAGCAGTACATAAAGATGGAAAATTTTATCACCCAACAAGTGGTCATGAGTTAATTAATGTTGCTGAAGAAAGTTATTTCTTTGACATGAAAATGTTTAGCGAGTGATTAATCGAATATTTTAAGACTCATCCAAATTTTGTTTTACCGCAAAAAATAGTTAATGAAATGATGAATAACTTTCTTTTAAAAGACCTTGACAATTTATCAGTTACTCGTACTAATGTCGAATGAGGAATTAAGACATTAGAAGATCCTAAGCATACTTTATATGTTTGACTTGATGCTCTTTGCAACTACATTACTGCTCTTGGATATGATCCCCAAAATCAAAAACAACCTGAATTATTTGAAAACTTTTGACAAGATCCAAACACAGAAGTGGTTCATCTTTTAGGAAAAGAAATCGCTCGTTTTCACATGATTTATTGACCAATTTTTCTTAAAGCTTTAAATTTAAGACTTCCAAGTACAATTCAAGCTCACGGTTGAATTGCTGATGCCCAAGGACGAAAAATGTCTAAGTCACTAAACAACATTGTTGATCCATACGAATTATTAAGTAAATACCATCCTGAAATGATTAAGTATTTCTTAACTTCACAATTTGTTTTAGGAGATGATGCTAATTTTGATGAAAATCGTTTCGTGGATGTTATTAATGCAGATTTAATTAATAATTTTGGAAATTTAGTTTCTCGTACTTTAAAAATGAAATCAAATTCATTTACTAATCCACTTCATTATCAAGTTTCAGATTTAGAAGTTGATAAACTTATTGAAAGTAAAATTTTAGAATCAAAAAGTGAATATACTAAAAACTTTGATCAATTTAAGATTGATAAAGCCTTAAAAGTTGCAATTAATTTAGCTAGTGAATTAAATAAATATATTGACGAAACTAAACCTTGAACCTTAAAAGATGATTTATCTAGATTAGAACAAATTTTAGTAAGATTGCTCAATGGAATTTATGCAGTAAGTACTTATTTACAAGTGGTTTTACCGCAAAAAATTCGTGATGTGGAAAAAGCATTGAATGTTAATAGTTTTTCATTAGATTTTATTGATAATTTCGCTAAATTTGATAACATTAATCAGGCAGATTCTTTCATGTTCTTTGAAAGAATTAAAAAATAATAAAAAAGGAGTGATATTATGATTTTTGTTAAGGCAACTACATATGTCATTAATCCGGAAAAAATGAAACCTTTTTTAGATTATCTTTATGTTTTAACTAAGAAAACTCGCATGTTAGAAATGAATCTTTCATTCGAATACGGAATTCAAGAAGATGATAAAGTGGTTTTAGTTGAAAGATGATCAACAGAAAAAGATTGTCAGGATTATTTAAGAAACCCAGAGTTTAAAGAAGAAATTGAAACATTAGAAAAAATGTCTAAAAAAGTAATTAATTTGTATCAATTTACAACAATAAAATAGCATTTTGCTATTTTTTTATTTTTTTACTTTAAATGTGGAAATAATATGAAAAAAATTTTTATTTACCCACCTTATTCAGTGTTTTATTATTTAATACCTTATAATATAAATGAAATCTTTAATTAGTGTTTAAGGTTTCTAAAATATAAAGTTGCATGTCTATTTTTAATGAATTCTTGCAACTTTATTTGTTTTATAAAATTGTTAGTATAAGTTTAAAAGATGTCTTATAAACTTTAAAAATATTGTTACACAAGGAGTAACCAAAAAATGAACAAAAAAATGAAAAAATATTTTTTAGGATTTGCAGGACTTACAATGGCTGCTTTACCATTAGTATCAGCAGCATGTGGTAAAACATCAAGTAAGCCAACTACACCTACAAACCCAAGTAATCCAAGTACACCTGGAAATCCAGGTGGTACAGGTCTTGATTTTAAATCTTACATCAATAGTATTACAGAAGATGAAAGAATTGAAAACAGAGATGAAATTAACCCTGGTGTTTCTGGTAAATTTAATCAAAGCGTAAAAGAAACATTAGTTATTGGTCACACATTTAGTGAAAGTGGTGCACAAGCTAAAGCTGTCGCTTCATTAGTGAAAGTTTACAATAACTTAGTTGATTCTAGAAGTCAAGATTTAATTGAACCAAGTAAAGCTAAAAAATGAAATATTAAAGGATTAGGTTCAGGATACCAAGGTGGTGCTGAATCAATCGATCGTTCTCTTCAAGGAAGAGATACAGATTCTTTTGTTAACCTTACAATTAACTATGCAGCGGTTGCAGCTTCATTAGCAGAAAAAGATATGTTATTAAGTTTCAACTCTAATGGAAACGATAACTTAGATATTACAAATTATTCTTCAAGTTTTACAGTAGAAAACTACACAATCGAAAATGTTGCTAACCCTTCAACAGTTTTACTTCCTCAATTTAAAAGTACACTTGTTCTTGCTTTAAATGCCCCTGTTTTAGCATATATTTTTAACACAATTGTAGAAAATGGTGGTAGCGTAGATGCATCAGCGACAGATTTTGTTAATAAAATTAAAGAAGCTGGTAAAAAAGACGAAGCAGCTGTTAAGTCAATTTGAGGTGCACCTTCTGCAAATGTAAGAGAAGTTGTTAATGGATTTGTAATTACAGATGCAATTTTCAAATCTTACTCAGCAATGTTAGATTTTGCAGACATGTCACAAAAATTATTTGTTAACTCTTCAAACCCAGATTCAGAATTACACATCGTTGGATTTGACTCAGCAGTTTCAATTTATGAAACAGCAATTTACTCAGAATTAAATGCTAAAGATTCAGAAATGATTGCAGCAGTTAATGTTGATAGTAATACAAAACATGTAAATATTGATTACAGACCATTACACAACACAAACTCACCTGCTTCAGTTAAATCAGCAGAAGTTGTAGGAAGATTTGCGACAAGCGTTAAAAATAACTCTTTAAAACTTCTTCCTGGAGGACAATTTGCTTCTACAGATCAAATTAACCATAAGTTTGCATTTTCAATTGGTTCAACAGCTGGTTATTCACATAACTTCGTAACTGGTGCAAGCTCAGCTTTTGAAATTTCAGGTAAACCAACACTTAGACTTAATAATGATTTATCAAAAGATACCGGAACTTTTAGAACTGTTCAAAAAACACCTAGTGGAAAAAACTTTAAAGCAGTTGCAAATGCGATTGGATATGTAGGTAAATACAAAAACGCAATTTTACCTGCTGACGCAGAATTAGCTGCATATCAATTAAAAGCTCTTGATGCTGAATCAGAAGCAAAACTTAGAGAAATGTATGCACAAGCTAAAGAAGATAACTCATCTGTAATTGCACTTGTAAATTACGATAAGAAAACACCAGCACTTTATAGCACATTTAAAGAATCAACTCATTATGCAGAACTTGTAACATCAGGAACAACAGAATACTTAGTGTTATTCTTTAAAGATGCACAAGGTAATAATTTAGAAAATGAGCTTGCAGCTCTTGGTTACCAAAAATCAGAAAAATCACTTCAACAATTACTTGAAAAGCATGAGTTATTTACACTTCCAACACCATTAAAATGAAAAGCAACATCACCTAAAAATGTAGTATTTGGACAAGGACCTTCAATTATTGGAATTCACGCAAATGAAACAGATGATGAAGCAACAAGATTATTTGTTAAATGATTAGTCACATCAACAACAAAATATAATTTTGATGGAAAAGGAACATTTACTCCAAGTGAATATTTAGAAAAAGCAATGAACTACATTAATCCAACAAACGGATTCCAAAACAAAACAGCAGAACAAGTAACAGCTGCATTTGATGACAATGCTTATCTTAAAACAGCTTTCGAAATGTTTAAACAAGCTTCAGATTCATCAGATACAGTAATTTATTCAGAACCAGGTACAACTAAGGCAAATGCATTTAGACAAAGCATTGAAAGTGCATTCAACTCATTACAAGATTCAAAAGGAACAATGAGTTACGCAAACTTTATTGATAAAATCCAAATTGGAAAATAAGGTTATCAGTATTAAAAATAAATAAAAGAAAATATAGTTTGCACTTGTTGCAAATTATATTTTTCTAATTGTGAGGATTATAATGTTTAAGAAAATTACAAAATATCTTTTAACTTCTTCTCTTTTGGTCCCAATTGTAGCGTTGCCAGTTAGTTGTCACCAAGAAAAAAAATTAACATTTGATATAAAAGACTCAACTAAACCAATTAATGTAAGTTTGAAATTAATGCAATCAAGCACAGGAATTAAATATTACAAATTTGTTTGAGAAGGAAAAGACGCAGCTGCTAAGACAGAATCAAAAAACAATTTAAAACAATTTTTAGAAGAAACAGTTAAACCTAAGTTATTCGCAAACTTAACTTATGAAAAAGAAACTAATGGATCTTTATTTATTTCTCCGGACAAAATTAAGGGTTATCCAAAAGAATTTTATTTAAAAATTAATGATAAAAAAATTAAGTTTCAATCAAGAATTTTACCTAAACTTAATTTAGGTAAATACGGAAAACAACCAGAAGGAAGAATTCCTGAGGATTCACATTTTGGAAATGTCGAATCAATTAAAAGTGCTTTCGTTATTTCATATAGTTCTAATTTAGATGGATTATCTATCAACCAAATGAATGATTATGAAGAAAAACTTAATAAAGAATATGAATGAGATCAACCAGTCACTCCAACTTTAAATCAATACTTAGATCAAGTTACAATTAATAAAGAATTATTCCAACCAATTGAAATTGATTGATCAAAAGTAAAACATTTTGAAACTTTTTTAGTAGATTTTAGTGATGGAGATACTTTTACAATTAGTGAATTTGATGATCAAGGTAAACAATTTAAAATTCGTTTAATGGGTATTGATACACCAGAAAAAGCAATTCAAGAAAATCAATCTTCTCCATTTGAATATTCATTTGCACTACTTTCAAGTGCTTGAGGAAAGAAATTATTCAAATCATTTGAGATAGAAAAAGATGGACAAAGAGTTATCCCAGTTAGAATTGCATTTGGAGATAAAACAGACAAAGATGCTTACGGAAGAATTACTGCGGATATTTTCTTTGGTGATGGTTATAAATATTCTTATAATGTAGAAATTGTAAGAGCAGGATACACATATCCTATGGATTCTGCTTCGAATGCTCTTGGTCTTTTAAAAGAACCAAATACTTATGAGAATTTAATTTATCCAAAAATTCGAACAGCATTTAATGATGCAATCAAAAATCGTAGAGGATTTTTCCACTATATAAATAGTGTTGATCAAGTAACTAAATATCTTTACAATAAAAAACAAAATGAAAAATGATGAATTTTTTGAGATGACGCAAAAAAAGTAAATCCTAAACAAGAAACTATTAAAGATGTTCTTGAAGGTAATAATTAATAAGAAAGGAAATTATGAAATTATTAAAATTTCTAATTGATAAGATTCACGAATCTTCAATTAAAGTAAATCCAGAAGATTTAGCTAAAATTGAAAAATATGTTCAAAAATTTAAATCTATAGATTCAGATAAAATTCCTGTGATTGAATTAAAAGATTTAAACATTGATTTTGGTGAAACTCTTGCAGTTGATAATGCGAATTTTAAAATTCCAGATGGTAAATTAGTAACATTACTTGGACCATCAGGAAGCGGGAAAACTACAACCTTAAATGCAATTGCTGGTCTTTTAACAGTCACATCTGGAAAAATTTTATTTAAAGGAAAAGATGTTACAGAATATACACCACAAAGAAGAAAATTAGGTTTTGTGTTCCAAAACTATGCACTTTATCCACATATGAGTGTTTATGATAATATTGCTTTCCCACTTAAAAACGATATTAACTGACAAATTAAGACTTTGATGACTAAAGAAGGTGCTAAAAACGATATTAGAATTCTTTACCTTAGAAAATTAGGGGCAGAAGAAAAAGAAATTCAAGAGCTTAAAAAGGCCTATGAAAATTGAGCAATTATTCAGAGAGAAGGTCAAAGAAAGCTTGTTGAACTTTATGCAAGTCTTATTGACAAATTAGAGAAAGCTCATACACAATACAAAGTTACAACAGTACATGAAAACTCAGAATATTCTCTTTTAGCTAAAAACTTAATGAAAATGATTAAAGACATTAATGCTAACACTAAGAGAATCATTTTGGAAACAACAGACAAATATAAAACAGATCTTAAACACAATTTAATTACACTTTCAAATCTTAAATCTTCTGAAAAATTAGAAGAAATTAAAAAGAGTCCTCTTAAATTTAAGTCAAACTTATCAAATGATAAAATTGAGCAGGAAATTGCAAAATTAACTCAAATAAATGCAGAGTTAATTTCACTTGATTTAAATACTCTTACTCTTAAAGATAGAGTGAAAGCAATTAAATTAGAAGATAAAATTAGTAAATTAATTGCTAGATATAAATATGTCACAAAAAACCAAGAAATTAAAGCTAAATATGCAATTTTAATTAAAGAAACTAAAGAAAATTATCTTCAAGAAAAAGTTGCTTTTAAACAGGCTATTAAAACAAATGTTGAATACAATACTTTACTTAAAGATAGTAAAAATTTAGTATTTATTGCTAAAAAGCATTTTAATAATTTAACAAAAGAAGCAATTGCTAAATATAATTTAAATAAAGTTATGAAATCTGATTTAGATGAACTTCACTTCACAGAAGATGATAAAGCTCAATTAAAAGAACTTTCAAAACTTAACATTTCATTTAAAAAAGCAATTCATAACGAAGTTATGGAAGTGGCACAAAAAGTTGAAATTATTCCAATTTTACAAAAGAAACCAACTCGTTTATCAGGTGGACAACAACAACGTGTTTCTATTGCTCGTGCGATTGTTAAAAAACCAGATATCTTATTAATGGATGAACCACTTTCAAACCTTGATGCAAAATTACGTATTTCTACTCGTCAATGAATTAGACAAATTCAACAATCTTTAGGAATTACAACTGTTTTTGTTACTCACGATCAAGAAGAAGCTATGTCAATTTCAGATATTGTTGTATGTATGTCTATGGCTAAAGTTCAACAAATTGGTTCACCATTAGAACTTTATAATAAACCAAGAAATCAATTTGTTGCAAGATTCATCGGTATGCCTGAAATGGGTCTTATGCACTCAGAATTAAAAAACAATAAATTAGTTGTTGCTGGGAAAGAAATTGGTGCAATTAATATTCCAAATCTTAGTGAAGCTAGCTTAAATGTTGGTGTTCGTGCAGAAGATTTTGTTATTAAGCAAGCAAATGAAGATTATCATTTTGCTGGAAAAGTAGTTGTTCAAGAAAACTTTGGAAAAGAAAGTAAGTTAGTTGTTGAAGTTCCAAATGTAGGAAGAATTAACTTCTTATTGGATAATGATTATGTTTTTGCAATTGGTGATGAGATTTTCTTTGATTTACCAATTCATAAATTACATATCTTCAATCAAGAAACTGAAGAAAGATTAGAATATGAAGTTCTCAAGAAATAGCTTTTTCTCGACTTTAACTTATAAACTACCTTTTCTTCATTCTTGAATTGCTAAAAAACAAATTTCAAGAAGAATGTCGCTTTCACATTCTATTTTAGAAAGTCGAACACCTTTTTGAAAACCATTATTATTACTTACACCGTGATTATTATTACTTTTAGCTTTTACTATTATCCCTATGTTTTACAACCTTTACAATTCATTTCGTAATCAAACTGGAGCTTGAACATTTGAAAATTATGTTGATGTTTTTAGTGATTCACGTTTTGCTGTTGGGGTAAGAAACTCATTTATTTATGGAATGTTCCAATTACCATTTGTTATGGTTTTAGCGTTAGTGATTTCATCAGTTATCGCTAAACTTTATCGTAAAGCAGCGAAAGGATTTTGACAAACTATCTTTTTCATGCCTTATGTAACTAACGCTGTTGCAGTTAGTTTAACATTTGTGCAATTATTTAGTCAAAATGGTTTAATCAATAATCTTTTAGGAACAAATATTAACTGATTAAGAAGTGGAGATCAAAATACCTTTTATGCTCTATTTGCAATGACTTTAAATGGTATTTGAAGTGGTCTTGCATTTAATATTTTAATTTTTACTACAGCTATGCTTGGAGTTGATAAGAACTTATATCGTTCAGCTTCAATTGATGGTTGTGGAGAAATAAAACAATTCTTTAGAATTACTTTACCTTCAATTCGTGGAACTATTAACTTTTTAATTACTCTTGGTATTATCGGAGGATTAAAAGTATTCCCACTTGCTTTATTTGATAACCGTCCTATTGACGCTTTCAATAATGGTGGTGCTTCACTTATGATGTATGTGTACTTGATGACTAAAACTAGCCCAAATATTTACATGGCTGGTGCAGCGAGTTTATCTCTTTTCATTGTTGGGGTGACCTTCTCATCAATTGTTAGAGGTGGATTCTTTATGATGCAATTAACATTAAATAATTTAGGAGAAAGAAATGTTTGAGTTAAAGTTATGAATTCAAAGAAGAGTCTATAAATTCAGACTAAGAAAAAACCAAGAAACAGTTTCATCTCAAGTACACGACAAATCAGCTAGTTCAGTAATTATTTTTGGAATGCTTAAACTTTTATTATTATGTCTTTTTGGTGCAATTATTTTGTTCCCATTCGTTTTAATGATTTTAATGTCATTTATGAGTGATAGTGAAATCGAAGCAATTCGGGTTCAATCAAGACTTTTACCAAGTTTTGGACCTGGAAAATCTTATGTTTTAGGGGTTGGTAACCAATTTATTGAATCATGAGGTGATGTTGTTAAAAACACTTATAGTAGAGCGGCAGCTAGTGGTTACTTTAATGCTTTATTATTAACAGTTTTAAACGTTGTGATTTCAATTGTTCTTAAAATCTTTGTAACTTTCTTTATGGGATATGCTTTTTCTCTTAAAAATTGAAGAGGAAAAAATCTTGCTTGATTTATTGCTTTATCACTTTTAGTTTTACCTGAAGTGGCCTTACTTTCAGGGCAATATATTGTTGTTTTACGTTCAGGATTAACTAAAACATATTTAGGATTTATTTTAGCCGTAGCATTTCCATTTACAGCAAGTATTTTTAATGCCACAATGTATAAAAATGCTTTCGAAACTATTCCTGGAAGAATTAAAGAAGTTTCGTTAATTGATGGAGCAGGTGGAGCAAAATATTTATTTAAAATTGCTTTCCCAATGGTTGTTCCAACTACACTTACCATCGTAATCTTAACATCTCTTGTATCATGAAATGCCTACTTATGACCATCTATTATTGAAACAATCGGGGGCGAAAAACATCAAGTTCTTTCAGTTTGATTATTCAACGCTGGACTTGATAAAGATCACCCAGATGCTCCTCGTTTGGAAAACATAAGAATGGCCGCAAATATTATGTCACTTCTTCCAATGTTTGTTGCGTTCTTAATTTTCAGAAGAAGAATTATGGCCGCAATTAGTAGACAAGGTTCAACAATTAAAGGTTAGGAGGCAATCAAAATGAAAAATTATAAACGTAAAGTTGTTCTTTGAGTTATTGTAACTGTGATTGCTTTTATAAGTATGATTGTTCTTTCTATCTATATTGCAAAGGTTAATAATATGTTAGGATTGCTTGATAAAGTTTCTTTAGATAATGAAATTACTAAAGTTTGATATTTTTCAAAAGCATACATGATAGGAGGTTTAGCATTTAGTTGTTTAATGTTTTTAATCGGTATTGTAATTAGTTATGCTGGTTTAAAATCATGAAGATACGCTGATGTTTTTATCTAATTATGAGAAAAATGAAAAAATTTACACTATTATTTAGTTCAGCTCTTGTAAGTGCTGCTTTACCATTTAGTCTTGTTTCTTGTTTAAGAAGTGAAGACAAAACAGTTCAATATGCTCAAGAATACTTTTCTAACAATCCTTATCAAAGAAGACCTAAATTAACAAAAACTAATTCAAATTATCATATTTCTAATTTAATTAAATTCGAAAATGATCTTTATAATTCAAATATTTTAACTTACACACTTTCTACATTTAATTTCAACTTAAAAGGAGATCATTTAGTTAATAATGATCACTTAAAACGTGGTTCAAGTGGTCTTTTTACAAATTCAAATCAGACAATCAATAAAATTGTTGTTCCGCAAGTAAAATTAAATGAGCAAAAAATTGAAGAAATTGCACGTGTAACACAAAATCCAATTTGAAAAGATCCTGCTCGTTCAGATTTAATTTTGACAACTGTTAAAATTAATCAAGATTTAAGTAATTACTTTACTTATACACCAGAATTTTTAGGATACAAAAATCTAAAACAAGTTGTTGATGGAATTAAAAATTCCGCAAATTGAGAAGCTTTCAGTGCTAATTTCGGTACAAATGATGTTAAACTTGTTCGTGATCTTCATGAAGCTTATGATTATATCAAAGCAGCTGCAAATCAAGAAGGTTTAATCAAATCTTACAATCCAAGTGATTATGAATCTTATTTTGATTTAACAAAATCAGCAGCAGCATGAGGTTCATATGAGTTAGGTGTTGTTAAAATTAAAGATCTTTTAATTAACATTTTTCAAAATTTACAAGCACCAAAAGTAAGTTTTAAAAATATTCAAATCAATAATTTTGATATTGAAAAAAAATGAAATGCAACCCCAATTAATATTTACAATAACTTAAAAAAATTAGTTAAATTTACTTATTGAGATTTATCAAATTCTAACCAAGTTATTACATATCAAAAAGTTTATGATGTGGTTGCTAATTATTTAAATAACACACCTTTTGGTTGATACTTTAAACAAAATGATGTTTTTGAAAATGGACAATTTGTACGAAACAATTTAATTATTGAAGATACAACTACAAAAAGCTTCACTTTTAATTTCAATTACAACCGTCCATATAACGGAATTCCGACTAAAGAATTTCAACTTGCAGAACAAAAAGTACTAGCAGCTTTAAAATTAAATTCCTTAAATATGGCTTTAGTTGATCAATCACCAACTTTAGCTTTACAAGCAGTTTTTGATTTCTATTCACAATATGAATATAAAATTAATCCTGACTCACAAAATGGTATTACTTCAGGTTTTGGTCCAACATATTTATTAGTTTCTCAAAATCCAGTGTTTACTTTATCAAGTAAAAGTGATGAGTTTAGACTTTTTGATAACCCAATTCTTCCAAAATTAACTCTTAATGAATGAATGAGTAATTCAGATCCAGCTTCTGGAAACATTAGAGTGCATTATCAAACATTTTTAATTGAAACATTAGATTTGGTTTTACAAGCTCAAAGAATTTTAGATTATGACAAAATTCAAGATCCAGAATTTTCTCAAGAGCTAAATTCATACTATAGCACTTTAACTTCAACAGGAATTAATGTAGAGAATTCAGCTAACCGTCAACTTTTATGAGAGATTCGTGAAAATCTTAATCGTAAAATTAAGCAATTTGCAAACATAGATGAAAGTTTTGACTATCAAATTGAGGAAGCTTATGTTGAAGCTTTAAGTTCTGAGTTTTTAGCACATAGTGTGAAATTTGTTGAAAATTTTCCTGACTTAATTTATTTAAGTAGTTATGCAAACTTTAAATTTAATGTTCGTGATAAACGTAAAAAATTAACAGACGCACAAGTTAAATTAAGTGAAAATGAAGCAAAATTGAAGAATTTACAACTCAGTAATCAAGCTAACGAAAAAGAGATTCAAAGTTTACAAACTCAAATCGAAAGAAATCGTAGAACTGTTGAGAAAAATCAAAGAGAATACTCAAATGCTTACTTCTGAGCTCGTGCTTATGAAGTTCTTCTTAATAAATTAAGACCAGCTGCAAATGCTTATCGTGCTGAACTTTTAAAATACCTTTCAGGTTCAATTGATCAAAATGCATTTGATCTTGCAGAGCAAAAATACCATCAAGCAGTTGAAGATTTTAAAGCAGCTAAAGCTTTAACTAAAGAAAGTTTAGGTAATCCAAACCTTTCAGATCAAGATCTTGAAAGCTATAAAGCTTCAATGTCAACTTTAATTGCTGCTGATTTAGCAAGAGCAAACGGTTTAATTTTAGTTCACAGCAACAGTTCATCAGCTAGTTATGAAGCTGGTGTTGAATTATTTACTAAAACATTATTCGGTCTTGGTGTTTCTAAAATCGGAAGTGTCAAAGTAATTAAAAATGATAAACCTTACTACTTTCTTGTTTTTGAAAATGAAAAAGGTGAGCAAAAATATTTAGATGTTCTCAAATTATTTAAAGATACATCTAATCCTGATAAAGCTATTGATAAAACTTTCAAATTACTTGATCAATTACCTTAGTTTTCTTCCAAGATAATCTAAAAAGCATCATTTCTTGATGCTTTTTTCTTTATTGCAAAGTTATTCTAAGAGCGAAAAATGCAAAAAGTAGTAAAATATAAATATGAATTTTTTCAAAAAAAAATCCATTTTTTGAGGTGTTATTTTAGTAGCTAGCACACCACTTGTGTTAACTAGTTGTAGTGACTTAGGAAATTTCAATCAAACAGTCCAAAAGTTGCAAAACAAAGAAAAAGAACTTGAAAAATTATCTCTTGATAATAACCAGTATTTATATCTACTTGTTGCAACAAAGCGTTTAAATTATGATATTCAGAATTTACTTAGTTCTTTAAAAGAAACTAAGGAAACACCAACCGATCGTGATTATCGTGATTGAAATAGTTTGTTTGTCACTAAATTAGCAATTATCAACAAAATGCAAACTTACATTCAAAATCAAGCACGGGCAAATGATGGAACATTCTACTACAATTCTTTTGAAGCAGCCAAAGAACCTTATTTATTGATTTGAGGTGATAAGTTATTTAATACTAACTACGAGCGTACTACGATGGTTGATGCTAAAAATGTTGTTGATTTAATTGTTAAATTCCAGGACGCAATTCTTCATCCGACAAAATATAACTCAAAAATCACTAAGTCAGATCAAGAAACATTTGATTCTAGTGTTAATCGTCAAAACTTAAAACAAGTGGTTGCAACTTATTTAGATGATCTTTTAAATTTAATGAAACAAATTTATACTGCATTTTATCTGAAACAAGTTTATGATCCGATTTTTGATCGGATTACTTATGATCAAATCTTTAAAGAACTTAATGATAATTTAGAACTATATTTAAATTACTATAAATTAACTAGGGATGTTAGTGAAACTGAACTAGAACTTTGAAAAAATAGCTCACTCAAACAAAAAATGGAAGAACAAATTAAAGCTTACTTAAAGGAGAAATAATATGCAAATAGGAAATTCAAAAGTAGCAATTGATGCTATTGAAAAATATGATTCAATCGTTATTTTTCACCACATTCGCCCTGATGGAGATTGTCTTGGTTCACAAGCTGGTCTAGCTGAGTTAATTCGAACAAATTATCCAAATAAAAAAGTCTATACTGTCGGTGATAATTCACATGTTTTTGATTTTATGGGATATGAATTTAATTCATATGATCAAATTGATTTTAATAATTCTCTTGCAATTGTTGTTGATGCATCTAGCGGAGATCGGATTGAATGTTCAGACTTACTTTATGAAAAAAGAACTACAGCAAGACTTAGAATTGATCACCACCCAAATGGTGCGGACATTGAATATGAATATAACTGAATTGATGAACATTATGTAGCAGCCGCTGAAATGATTGCTCAGTTAGCTTATGATGCTAAATGAACAGTAACTAATAAAGCAGCTTCACACATTTATTTAGGAATTAATACTGATAGCGGTCGTTTTCTTTTCCCAGATACATCAGCTCGTACTCACAAATTAGTTGCTTTCTTAATGGAACAAGGAAGTTTCCATCCACAAAATATTTTAAGAGAACTTTCAAAACGTAGTTTTAAAGACATCAAATTTGTTGGAAAAATTTTAAGTAACTTCCAAAAAGAAGGAAGAGTTCTATACTACGAAATTCATGATGATGTTTTAAAAGAATACGGAATGAACTCATTAGAAGCAGCTATTTTTGTTAATGAATTAGCAAATATTGAAGATAATTCTTGTTGAGCTTTATTTGTACAACTAGAAGATGGTAAAGTTCGTGGGCGTTTAAGAAGTAATGGACCACTTGTTAATGTAGTTGCTAGAAAATACAACGGTGGTGGACATGATAATGCAGCCGGAATTACTCTTGATTCATGATCACAAGTTAAAGATGTTTTAGCGGACTTAAATCAAGCTATTCAAGAATGGGAGAAATAATGCAAATTGGTAACTTAGAAATTATTACTAAGGAACTCTTAAAATACGATTCAATCGTTATTTTTCACCACATTCGTCCTGATGGAGATTGTCTTGGTTCACAATTTGGTTTAAAAGAACTTTTAGAAACCAACTTTCCAAACAAAAAAGTTTATGCAATCGGTGATGCTAAAAACTCTTTTAGTTTTTTAAATCTTAAAATGGATAATGTACCTAGTGATGAAGTTTTGTCTAATTCATTAGCAGTAGTTGTCGATGCTAACTTTAAAGAGAGAATTGAACTTCGTGAAGTTTTAGATCAAAATTTATTTAAACAAGTAATTAGAATTGATCACCATCCAAATGAAGATGACTTAGGAGAAAACTGCATTCGCTGAGTTGATAGTTCTTATGCAGCCGCTGACGAAATGATTACTGAATTGGCTATTTCAAATAACTGAACAATTACTCAAAGAGCAGCTAATTTACTATACTTAGGAATTAATACTGACAGTGGTCGCTTTTTATTTAATAATACTAAAGCAAGAACTTTAAGATTAGCTGCAAATTTATATGATGCAGGAATGGAAGCGGATTTTATTCATACAAATTTAGCAAAAGTAAATCTAGATGATTTAAAATATTCTTCATGATTAATTTCAACTTTAAAAACACGTGACGGAGTAGCTTATATTCAAAATAGTTTAGAAGATACTAACCGTTTTAATAAAACACCACAAACTTCAGTTCGTGTTAATTCAATTGCAAATATTGATGGTTACCCAATTTGAGTCCAATTTACCGAAGAAGAAGATGGACGAATTAGAACAGAGTTTCGTTCAAATGGACCAATTGTGCGGAATGTCGCTGTCAAATGAGGTGGCGGAGGCCATGAAAGAGCTTCTGGTGCAATTTTAAATTCATTCGCAGATGTAGAAGCAGTCATTGATGATTGTATTCTTGAAGTTCAAAGATATCAAAACGAACAAAATAATTAATTTTGAATAATCAAACTTTTGTTTGATTATTTTTTTAATTTAATAAAAAAAGAATCCTTTTAAGGATTCAAAGTGTAAAAAAAGAATAAAAAAATAGCAGCTCCCTATTTTCACCTTTCGGCTATCGTCGGCACTAAAGGGCTTAACTACTGAGTTCGGAATGGATTTAGGTGATCCCCTTTGCTATAACCACTATGAATATGATACATTATTTTTTAAAAAATGCAATAATTTTTTTATTTTTTTGCTTATAAAAAAATCAATTAATTTTCATATCTAATATAATAATAAATATGAATTTAAAAGAAATTTTTGAAATGCAAAAATCACTAGATGAGAAAATTAATGAAAAACGCAAGAAAAACAATCCAAATCTTTCAAAAAAAGATGTTGAAATTCAAAAAACTCTTGCTTTAATAGTTGAAGCTGGTGAATTTATCAATGAAGTACAAAGTTTTAAATATTGAAAGATTAATAAAAATATCAAACGGCAAGCAGTCATGGAAGAATTTGCAGATTTATTACATTTTTTAGTTAATTTTGCTTATTCTTACCGAATCGATCCTGTTATTGAACCGCTAATTTTAAACCAAGATATCAACTATCAATTTCAACAACTTTTTATTAGTATCACGGATTTAATGAAAAATTTAAATCAAGAAACAATTCAAAGAGCTTTTGAGATTTCACTTGGAGCATTTGTGATGTTAGGTTTTAATTATGGAGATCTTTTTCAAGCTTATTTTCTTAAAAATCAAAAAAATTATCAAAGACTTTATTCAAATTATTAATGGAAAAAGAATTTTTAGATCAACTTGAAAAAAGATTTACACTTACTTCTCAACTTTTTGGAATCGATGAAAATTGATCACTTATTAAACAATTTTTACTTACAAATACTAAGGAACTTGAAGTCTTAAAGAAAATGGAAAAAACCGGTGGTGAGATTAATCTTATAAAACTAGATAATAAGCTTTACTATGTTGATCTTTATAAAACCCTCCCAGCTACTCGTGCTTCGCTCTGCTACGATGAACTTGCACGAAAGCAACGCAAGAAATTTCCTCCAATTTCTAGTGTTGAAGCAGAAGTTGCAAAATTAGGTTCAAGTTTGTTGAATGAACAAATGTATCTTGAAATTCAAAAATATCTCGATTTAGATACTAAAACTTCAACTTGATTATTAACTGAAAACGAACTTCGTAATCAAGGTGGAGCTATTTTTGGCGATAAGAGATATAGCAGAGCATTTATTTATCATAATGGGGCAGATTCATATTATAGTTCTCGTGGTTTTAGAACTTTTGTAGAAATTAAATTAAGATAGTAAAACTATCTTTTTTATATATTTTGGTTTATAATAATATCTATATACAAGTATATTGCCCTAGTGGTGGAATGGTAGACGCTGCGGACTCAAAATCCGCTGGAGCAATCCGTGCAGGTTCAAGTCCTGTCTAGGGCACCATATGTTTTATACATCAAATTTTAAAAGGAGCTTTTTATGGATGCCAAATATGAAAAATTAGCACAAAGATTAAGCAAATACATGTCAATTGAAGCTATTTCTCGTTTTGAAGAAAAAGTGGTTGATGAATTAAAATCAAATTTATCAAGTGATAAATTTGAAATTTCAAGAGATAAATTAGGTTCAGTTATTTTTTACAAAAAATCAAAAGTAGCTAATGCACCAAAAGTGATGATTGCAGCTCACATGGATGAAGTTGGTTACATGGTAAGAAGTATCGAAAAAAATGGAAATCTTTTATTAACCACTATTGGAGGAATTTGACCTTCAATAGTTATTGGAACAAAAGCAACTGTGGTAGCTGGAAGTAATGGTAAAAGATATGAGGGAGTTTTTGGACATACTTCAATTCACATTATGGAAAGAGAAAAGTTAGCTAAAGCAACTACTCAAGAAGAATTATTTGTTGATTTAGGCTTTAGTTCAGATGAAGAAGTAAAACAAGCTGGAATTGAAATTGGAGATCAAGTTTTACTATCTGGTGAAACAATTTTCTTAGCAAACAATCTTATTGGTGGAAAATCAATGGATAACCGTGCTGGTGTCACTTCATTAGAAGCAATTGCTAAAAATGTTGAAGATTTAGATTTACCTTGTGATGTTTATTTTGTAGGTACAGTGCAAGAAGAAGTTGGAACAAGAGGTGCCAAAACTTCTGTTGGTATTTTAAACCCAGATGTTGCCTTTGCTTTGGATACAGGTGCGGCACATGATACAACCGGAGCTAAAAGTGGTACACCAGTTCTTGGTAAAGGTGTAAGTATTTTAGTTAAAGATGGTGGAACATTACCTGATCCTAAACTAGTGAAAATTTTAATGGAAATTGCTAAAACTAAATCAATTCCTGCTTATAAATATGTAGCTGGTGGTGGAGGAACAGATGCAGCTGAATTACAATTTGCTCCTGGTGGAGCAAGTGTCACTACAATTTCACTTCCTCAAAGATATTTACATAGTCCAATTGGTGTTTGTTCATTAGTTGATATTCAAGCAGCAATCGATTTATTAACAGAGTTCTTAAAAGAATATTCACCAGAAAAACACGATTTAATTTCTTATAAATAAAAATTCAAAATAACGCATTAGCGTTATTTTTAATTAGTTAAATGCAAAACAAAATATGGAATAAATTTGATTTTTTTCCATATTTTGAAGTTTATAAGTTGAATAAAGACGAATAATAAACTATTTTTCGAAAAAATAAGGTAATATTTACATGTTTTTATTTTTGTGATTTTTTTCAAAAATTGACTATAAATTTAAAAAAACTAAAATAGAAATATCACTCAAAAATTAAGGAGATTTTTATGATTATAAAAGGAATTGGTGCATCAAAAGGTGTTGCTATTGCTGAAGTTTTCAAAATTGAAGAACTTCCAGTTGAAATTACAAAAGATGCTCAAGATGTTAATAAGGAATTAGAAACATATGAAAATGCACGTGCAAAAGTTTTAGCTAGCTTAGAAAGAACAAAATCTTTTGCTGATACTGAAGAACATGCAGCTATTTTTGACGCACATATGTTAATTGTTAATGATCCTGCTGCTATTAGTCAAATTACAGCAAATATTCAAAATAACAAAGTAACTGCTGAATATGCGACAAAAGAATGTTATGAACAATTTGCAAGTATGTTTGAAGCTATGGATGATGATTATTTCAAAGAAAGAGCAGCTGATATTAAAGACGTACTTAAAAAATTACTTTTTGCTTTAAATGGAATTGAAGAACCTAACTTAACTGCTATTGACCGTGAAGTTATTATTGTGGCTGAAGATCTTAGTCCAAGTCAAACTGTGCAACTTAACAAACAATTTGTTAAAGGATTTATCACAAACATTGGAGGACCTACATCACATACTGCAATTATGGCTCGTAGTTTAGGAATTCCATCAGTAGTTGGAACTAACAATGTTATGGACTTTGCTCAAACAGGTCAATTAATTGCCTTAAATGGTTCAACAGGTGAAGTTGTTGTTAATCCAACAGAACAAGAAATTGCTGAATACCAAGTTGCAAAACAAGCTTACTTAGATTACTTAAATAAACTTAAAACTTTAAAAGGTCAACAATCTGTAACTGCTGATGGACACCATGTTGAATTAGCAGCTAATATCGGAACACCTAAAGACTTAGAATCTGTTTTAGAAAACGATGCTGAAGCAATTGGATTATTTAGATCAGAATTCTTATATATGGATAATGACCACTGACCAACAGAAGAAGAACAATTTGAAGCTTACAAAAAAGTTGTTAGCGGAATGAATGGTAAAAGAGTTGTTATTAGAACTCTTGACATTGGTGGAGATAAAACTTTAAAATACTTTAAGTTCCCAGAAGAACTTAACCCATTTTTAGGTTATAGAGCAATTAGATTTTGTTTACAAAATCCAGAAATTTTCAAAACTCAGCTTAGAGCTTTAATTAGAGCTAGTGAATTTGGAAAAGTTGCAATCATGTTCCCTATGATTACTAACGTACCAGAATTTTTAGAAGCTAAAAAAATGTATTTAGAAGCTTATGAAGAAGTTGCTCAAACAAATTCTAAAATAGCAAAAGTTGATGAAATTGAAATCGGATTAATGATGGAAACACCAGCTGCAGCTGTTTTATCAGAACAATTTAGTAAATATGCTGATTTTGTTTCAATTGGTACAAATGACTTAATTCAATATTCAATGGCCGCAGATAGAATGAATGAAAACATTTCATATCTTTATCAACCTTTAAATCCTTCAATTTTAAGATTAATTAAAATGGTAATTGATGGTGCTCACAAACACGGAAAATGAGCAGGTATGTGTGGTGAAATGGCTGGAGATCGCAGAGCTTTACCTTTATTATTAGGTTTAGGACTTGATGAATTTTCAATGTCAGCAAGCAGTGTTTTAGCTTCAAGAGAATTTGTTAATAAACTTTCATATCAAGAAATGAAAGAATTAGCTAATAAAGCATTAAATCTAGATAGTGAAGCAGAAGTTGAAAGTTTACTTGCTGAAATTCTTTAAGAAAACTCAATTAGAGTTTTCTTTTTTCATATTTTATGAAACAAAACATGAAAAAAACCATTCTTTAAATTGAAAATGTTAAAATAAAAAAGACTAAATAATTTATATTTTAAGTAGTCTAAATTTAATAAACTTAGTGTTGTTTAACTATAAATAATTTGAGGAGGACAAAATGACACCACACATTCAAGCAAAACCAGGAGAAATAGCAAAAACAGTTATCATGCCTGGAGATCCACTTAGAGCAAAATTTATTGCTGAAACCTTTTTAGATCCAGGGTATAAACAAGTCAATAGTGTTAGAAATATGTTTATGTACACAGGAACATACAAAGGAAAACCAATCACTGTTGCAGGTAGTGGTATGGGTTGTCCATCAATTGGGATTTATTCATACGAATTATTTAAATTTTATGATGTTGACCAAATTATTAGAATTGGGTCAATGGGTTCTTATCAAGCAGAATTAGGACTTTATGAAGTTGTGCTTGCAACTGAAGCTTATGCTGATTCTGATGCATTTAGAAAAATTGCATTAGGTAAAGAGGGAAATATTGCTTTACCTAGTGAATCTCTTAATCAAGAAATTAGAGATACTGCTAAAAAATTAGGAATCAAACTTAATGAAGGAAGAATTCACTCATCAGATGTCTTTTATTCAGTGCTCCCTGTTGAACAAAGAATTGCAGAAACACAAGCAATTGGTGTTGAAATGGAATCATATGCATTATTTACAAATGCTGAAGCAACAGGTAAAAGAGCTGCATGTCTTTTAACAGTTAGTGATAACTTAATCACACATGAAGAAACTTCTGCTCAAGAACGTCAACTTTCTTTCACAAAAATGATGGAGATTGCTCTTAATTTAGCAAAATAATTATTATGCGTATAGTTGATTTAATCGAAAAAAAACGTTTAAATAAGGAATTAACAAACGATGAAATTCAATTTTTAATTAATTCTTACGTTGAAAATAAAACACCAGATTATCAAATGAGTGCTTTTTTAATGGCAGTTATGTTTAATGGGATGTCTGCTCGTGAAATTGCAACTATGACCAAATTTATGATGCATTCAGGAGATGTCATTGATCTTTCAAGCATTCCAGGAATTAAGGTAGATAAACATTCAACTGGTGGAATTGGTGACAAAACTACATTAGCTGTTGCACCAATTGTAGCAGCATGTGGAGCACCTGTTGCAAAAATGAGCGGAAGAGGACTCGCTCAAACTGGTGGAACAATTGATAAATTAGAATCAATTCCAGGTTTTAATGTTGAGGTTTCAGAACAAGATTTTATTAAGCAAGTGACAGAACATAAAATTGCTGTAATTGGTCAAAGTTCAAAATTAGTTCCAGCAGATAAAAAACTTTACGCTTTAAGAGATGTAACTTCAACTGTTGAATCAATTCCTTTGATTGCATCAAGTATTATGTCTAAAAAATTAGCAACCGGAGCAGATGCAATTTTATTAGATGTTAAGTGCGGAAATGGTGCTTTTATGAAAAACTTAGCTAGTGCCAAAGAATTAGCACAAACAATGATTAATATCGGGAAAGAACTCAATGTCGATGTTCGTGCAGAAATCACAAACATGTCACGGCCAATTGGGCGTGAAATTGGAAACAAAAATGAAGTTTTAGAAGCAATTTGAACACTAGAAGGAAAAGGACCAAGTGATTTTAATGAACTTGTGTACTCTTCTTGTGCAACAATTTTAGAACAAGCTAAAATTGTTCAAACTCACCAAGAAGGAATCGAAAGAGTTAAACAAGTAATTGAAAACGGTGAAGCTTTAGCTAAATTTTATGAATTTGTTAAAATTCAAGGTGGAGATCTTGAAAAGTTAACATCACCTGATTTTTGAAGTCCAAAATACAAACTTGAAATCAAAGCACAAAAACAAGGATATCTTGAAATTTTTGATGCTTTAACTTTTGGGCTTGTATCAATGAAATTAGGTGCTGGTCGTAGAACAAAAGAAGATCAAATTGATTTTGAAGCAGGAATTACTCTCAACAAAAAAACTAATGAAAAAGTTGAAGTTGGAGAAACCTTATTTACTTTATATTCATCAAATCCAATTGACAAGGAACTTATTAACGAACTTAGTCAAGGATATCAAATTAATGATCATCAAGTAGAGAATCAAATTATTCTTGCAAAATTACAATAAAAAGGAGAAATATGAATTACAACAAAATGATTGACCATACTTATTTAAAACCAGAGGGAACACACAAAGAAATTGATAAATTAATTAGTGAAGCACTTGAATATGACTTTAAAACAGTTTGTGTTAATTCTTCATGAGTTAAATATGTTGCAGATAAACTTAAAGGTACTAATGTCGGAATTACCTCTGTAGTAGGGTTCCCGCTTGGAGCAATGATTACTCAAGCTAAAGCACACGAAGCTAAATTAGCAATCGATCATGGTGCTGACGAAATTGATATGGTAATTAATATTGGTCGTTTTAAACAAGGTGACTATGAATATGTTCTTAATGACATTAAAAAAGTAAAGGAAGCTTGTGGCGATCATGTTCTAAAAGTAATTATTGAAACTGCATTACTTACTAAAGATGAAATTAAAAAAGCAACTGAAATTGTAATGAAATCAGGAGCAGAATTTATTAAAACTTCTACTGGATTTAGTTTTCGTGGAGCAACCCTTGAAGATGTTCAAATTATGAAAAGCGTTTGCGGTGATTCTTTATTAATTAAAGCAGCTGGTGGAATCTCAAATCTAGATGATCTTATTGCAATGTATGATGCCGGAGCAACTAGATTCGGAACAAGTCGTTCAATTGCGATTGTTGAAGGTAAAAATTCTAAAGATGGTTATTAAAAATTAAAACTTCCTTAAATAATAAGGGAGTTTTAATTTACTTTTTAATATAATTAACTTATGAAAACTCTTAAACTATTATTTATTGGCGATATTTTTGGCAAACCAGGAATTGAAACGGTTAAAAATCTTTTACCTAAACTTATTAAGGAACACAACCTTGATTTTGTTATTGCACAAGGTGAAAACGCAACAGGTCGTAAAGGTTTAAGTTATCAAGACTATCAAGAGCTTAGTCAAGCTGGAGTTAATTGTTTTACAATGGGAAATCACGTTTGAGCTAACCAAGAAATATTTGACTTTATTGATCACGAAAATATTGTTCGACCATTTAATATTTCGGAAACTTATCGAGGTTTAGGAACTAAAGTTTTTAAAATTGAATCTAAAAATTTAACTTTAAGAGTTACTTCAATTATGGGAATTACTTTTAATCCATTACTTCGTCCGTGAGAACAAGAATATGCTGATAATTTTTTTGATGCTGCCGACCGATTACTAGAAACTCATCCAGCGGATTTTGATTTTATCGATTTTCACGGAGAGACAACCAGTGAAAAACACGTCTTTGCACTTTATCTTGATGGTCAAGTTGATGCTGTTTGTGGAACTCATACCCACGTTCAAACTAATGATTATAAAGTTTTACCAAATGGTACTTGTTATATTAGTGATGCCGGAATGACTGGCCCTGAAAATAGTGCAATCGGTGCTAATTTCCAAGAAGTTTATGAAAAAATGCGTTTCGACAGTAAGAAACCATTTAAAGTAAGTCCTAATTTAACT
Source organism: Mycoplasmopsis gallopavonis (assembly GCF_900660635.1). Classification (GTDB taxonomy): domain Bacteria; phylum Bacillota_I; class Bacilli_A; order Mycoplasmatales; family Metamycoplasmataceae; genus Mycoplasmopsis; species Mycoplasmopsis gallopavonis. Next base: position 344,966 of record NZ_LR215032.1, on the reverse strand, counting down.
CAATTTAATAGTGTCATCTTAGAATTAAATCAAGATAGAAGTTTGAATAAAATTTATCCTTTAAATTATGAGCATTTAAATTTTTCTGAGATTGATTCTAATTCTTAAAAGACTTGATTTTCATTTTTTAAAATGAAACTTATTTAATATTTTTTATTAAATTAAAAATATGTTATATTTAATAGCGAGGAGATATTTATGACAACAAGCTTACAAGAAAATACAGCAGAACAAACAAAAGCAGAAAAAAGAAGAAAAATCTTTATTTCAATTTTTATTGTCTTAATTGTTATTTTATTAATTTTATTAGCAATAGAAATTGCTTACATCGCTGATTTTTACATTTACCGTAATTCAGGTCAAGATGGTCGCCTTTGAACAGAGTATCAGAGAATTCACGGATTATTTAGTTCAAAATAATCTTTAATATATTATTAGAAAACAAAAGTCACTTATCCTACTTGATTTGTGACTTTTGTTTTTTTAAATTTTTGAAAAAAAATTAAAAAAATTCTTTGACTTATTTTAAATAGTGTTATTATTATTAAGCAAGCTAAAACGCAAGCACATAAAAGTTCTTTGAAAACTAGATATATACAATACATGACAGTCAATTTTTTCGAGAGTTTGATCCTGGCTCAGGATGAACGCTGGCTGTGTGCCTAATACATGCATGTCGAGCGGAGTTCTTCGGAACTTAGCGGCGAATGGGTGAGTAACACGTACTTAACGTGCCCACTAGATTGGAATAACGCTGAGAAATTAGCGCTAATGCCGGATACTTATTAATTTCGCATGAAGTTAATATAAAAGGAGCAATTGCTTCACTAGTGGATCGGGGTGCGTAACATTAGCTAGTTGGTAAGGTAATGGCTTACCAAGGCGATGATGTTTAGCGGGGTTGAGAGACTGATCCGCCACACTGGGACTGAGATACGGCCCAGACTCCTACGGGAGGCAGCAGTAGGGAATTTTCCACAATGGACGAAAGTCTGATGGAGCGACACAGCGTGCAGGATGAAGGCCTTCGGGTTGTAAACTGCTGTTATAAGGGAAGAAAAAACAAAGGAGTGGAAAGCCTTTGTCTTGACGGTACCTTGTCAGAAAGCAACGGCTAACTATGTGCCAGCAGCCGCGGTAATACATAGGTTGCAAGCGTTATCCGGAATTATTGGGCGTAAAGCGTCTGTAGGTTGTGTGTTAAGTCTGACGTCAAAACTTGGGGCTCAACCCCAAATCGCGTTGGATACTGGCACGCTAGAATTGTGTAGAGGTTAGCGGAATTCCTAGTGAAGCGGTGAAATGCGTAGATATTAGGAAGAACATCAACATGGCGAAGGCAGCTAACTGGGCACATATTGACACTGAGAGACGAAAGCGTGGGGAGCAAACAGGATTAGATACCCTGGTAGTCCACGCCGTAAACGATGATGATTAGCTGATGGGGACCATCGGCGCAGCTAACGCATTAAATCATCCGCCTGAGTAGTATGCACGCAAGTGTGAAACTTAAAGGAATTGACGGGGATCCGCACAAGCGGTGGAGCATGTGGTTTAATTTGAAGATACGCGTAGAACCTTACCCACTCTTGACATCTTCCGCAAAGCTATAGAGATATAGTCGAGGTTAACGGAATGACAGATGGTGCATGGTTGTCGTCAGCTCGTGTCGTGAGATGTTCGGTTAAGTCCTGCAACGAGCGCAACCCTTGTCCTTAGTTAGATGATCTAAGGAGACTGCCCGAGTAATTGGGAGGAAGGTGGGGACGACGTCAAATCATCATGCCTCTTACGAGTGGGGCCACACACGTGCTACAATGGACGGTACAAAGAGAAGCAAAACGGCGACGTCAAGCAAATCTCAAAAAACCGTTCTCAGTTCGGATTGTAGTCTGCAACTCGACTACATGAAGTCGGAATCGCTAGTAATCGTAGATCAGCTACGCTACGGTGAATACGTTCTCGGGTCTTGTACACACCGCCCGTCACACCATGGGAGCTGGTAATGCCCGAAGTCGGTTTTGTTAACTACGGAAACAACCGCCTAAGGCAGGACTGGTGACTGGGGTGAAGTCGTAACAAGGTATCCCTACGAGAACGTGGGGATGGATTACCTCCTTTCTACGGAGTACATTACCTATCTAATAGGATACTTAAAGACTATTTTTATTAAAATAATTAATAATTGTTACAATGACACATGTACTATGTTAATAGTCCATAGATATATCTAGTTTTGAGAGAACTTTCTCTCTTGTTCTTTGAAAACTGAATAGTAAAGATATTACAACGACATCAAATAAATAAATTAAATTGGTTAATTTGTTTTGATTGATACCGAGTAATTATTACAATGTAATAATTTATTGAAATGTCTTTGAATATACATCAACAATAGGTCGAATATTGTCAACTTTTAAATAAGTAAGAGTTTGTGGTGGATGCCTTGGGTCTGGAAGTCGATGAAGGACGTGATTACCTGCGATAAGCCTCGTGGAGCTGGATATAAGCTACGAAGCGGGGATTTCCGAATGGGGAAACCTAACTAGAGTAATTTCTAGTTGCTATACGATGAATAAAATAGTCGTATTTGCGAGACACGTTGTGAACTGAAACATCTTAGTAGCAACAGGAAGAGAAAATAAAAAATGATTCCATTAGTAGCGGCGAGCGAAAGTGGAAGAGCCCAAACCAACATTAGTTGGGGTTGTAGGACTATCTACATGAAGTTACAAATCTTTGTTATAGCAGAATTAGTTGGGAAACTAAAGCATAGAGGGTGATACTCCCGTATGCGAAATGGCAAGGACTTCTGATAGTATCCTGAGTAGGGCGGGGCACGTGAAACCCTGTCTGAATCTGCCGGGACCATCCGGTAAGGCTAAATACTAACCAGACACCGATAGTGAACTAGTACCGTGAGGGAAAGGTGAAAAGAACCCCGGGAGGGGAGTGAAATAGAATCTGAAACCGCTTACTTACAATTAGTCAGAGCTCGTTAATGAGTGATGGCGTACATCTTGCAGTATGGACCGGCGAGTTATGTTAACATGCGAGGTTAAGTGGAGAAAAACGGAGCCGTAGAGAAATCGAGTCTTAATAGGGCGTTTAGTATGTTGACATATACCCGAAACCATGTGATCTATCCATGAGCAGGTTGAAGCTTGGTTAACCCCAAGTGGAGGACCGAACCGTAGTACGCTGAAAAGTGCCCGGATGACTTGTGGATAGTGGAGAAATTCCAATCGAACTTGGAGATAGCTGGTTCTCCTCGAAATAGCTTTAGGGCTAGCGTCTGATGTTAAACTTTGGTGGTAGAGCACTGAATATGGAATGGCCGCGCCTAGCGGTACTGACTATAATCAAACTCCGAATACCATTGTGTATTATCAGGCAGTCGGAACCGGGGTGCTAACGTCCCGGCTCGCGAGGGCAACAACCCAGATCGTCAGCTAAGGTCCCAAAATCATGTTAAGTCAGAAAGGTTGTGTGATTTCATAAACAACTAGGAGGTTGGCTTAGAAGCAGTCACCCTTTAAAGAGTGCGTAATAGCTCACTAGTCAAGAGATCATGCGCCAATAATGTAACGGGAGTAAAACATGATACCGAAGCTACGGGTACGAAAGTACGTTAGAGGAGCGTTCTAAGTGCGGCGAAGTCAGACCGTGAGGACTGGTGGAGCGCTTAGAAGTGAGAATGCCGGTATGAGTAACAATTTGAGGTGAGAATCCTCAACGCCTATTGGGAAAGGTTTCCTGGGGAAGGTTCGTCCACCCAGGGTTAGTCAGGACCTAAGCAGAGGCTGAAAAGCGTATGCGATGGACAACAGGTTAATATTCCTGTACTACCTATTATTAGTGATGGAGTGACGGAGAAGGATAGCATTACCCATTAATGGATTTGGGGGTAAGTAGCGACTGGTGAGTATAGTTAAATGCGTACTCTATAACCGGAATCTACGATGCATAGGAACTTCGGTTCTGAATTATGTGATTTCATGCTTCCAAGAAAAGCTTCTAAACGTTTAAAATAATTGGTACCTGTACCGAGAACGGACACACGTTCCCAAGATGAGTATTCTAAGGCGCGCGAGAAAACCATCGTTAAGGAACTCTGCAAAATGACCCCGTAAGTTCGCGAGAAGGGGCGCCAACTTAAAGTTGGCCACAGTAAATTGTGAGGGGCAACTGTTTATCAAAAACACAGCTCTCTGCTAAACCGCAAGGTGATGTATAGGGGGTGAAGCCTGCCCAGTGCCCGAAGGTTAAGTGGATGCGTTAGCTTTATGCGAAGCGTTGAAATGAAGCCCGGGTGAACGGCGGCCGTAACTATAACGGTCCTAAGGTAGCGAAATTCCTTGTCGGCTAAATACTGACCTGCACGAAAGGCGCAATGATCTCTCAACTGTCTCAACGATGGACTCGGTGAAATTATGGTCCCAGTGAAAACGCTGGGTACCCGCATCAAGACGAAAAGACCCCATGGAGCTTTACTACAACTTCGTATTGGAACTTGGCCTAACATGTGTAGGATAGGTGGGAGACTTTGAAGTCAAGGCGCTAGCCTTGATGGAGTCGACCTTGAAATACCACCCTTGGTATGTTGAGTTTCTAACCTGCCGCCGTTATCCGGTGGGGGGACAGTGCGTGGTGGGTAGTTTGACTGGGGCGGTCGCCTCCTAAAAGGTAACGGAGGCGTTCAAAGGTACACTCAATACGGTCAGAAACCGTATGTAGAGCGCAAAGGTAGAAGTGTGCTTGACTGCGAGACCTACAAGTCGAGCAGGTGCGAAAGCAGGACTTAGTGATCCGGCTGTACGTCATGGAACGGCAGTCGCTCAACGGATAAAAGTTACCCTGGGGATAACAGGCTTATCTTGCCCAAGAGATCACATCGACGGCAAGGTTTGGCACCTCGATGTCGGCTCATCGCATCCTGGAGCTGGAGTCGGTTCCAAGGGTTTGGCTGTTCGCCAATTAAAGCGGTACGCGAGCTGGGTTCAGAACGTCGTGAGACAGTTCGGTCCCTATCTGATGTGGGCGTTGGAATATTGATGAGAGCTGCTCTTAGTACGAGAGGACCGGAGTGGACGTACCGCTGGTGTTCCAGTTGTTCCGCCAGGAGCATAGCTGGGTAGCTAAGTACGGAAAGGATAACCGCTGAAAGCATCTAAGTGGGAAGCCTCCTCAGAGATAAGTATTCCCTTGAAATTCCTTGTAGACGACGAGGTTGATAGGATGGAAGTGTACGTGTAGCAATACATTTAGCTGACCATTACTAATAAATTGATAGGTTTAAAAGTTAGGATGTATATTTAGACATTTTAATGAATTATTATTTACTATTCAGTTTTGAAAGAACTTCACCCAAGAGGGTGTTTTTTATTTTTATTTTTTTGATTTTGTTTTTTTAAAATATAATATGGGTGAAAAAATTAAAAACTATATTAAAAGGAGAAAAAAATGAAATTTTATAAAAAATTTTTAGTAATACCTATTTTATTAGGTTCAATATTTGCATTTTCAAGTGCAAAATATACTAATACAACAAATATCAGTTCTTTAAATCAACAAAAATACATTATTCACCTAAGAGTTTCCATTTAGCTTCTCGAAACTCTTTATCAAATGGATTATTTGATCTTAATTTACAGGAATATGATGATTTTCAAGAAATATCTCTTGTAGCAAATGAAAATTATATTGATCAAATCGATTCAATTGGACAAATCTTTTCTAAATTTATTAATCCAGAACAAGGTGAAAGACTAATAATTAGCAAAAAATTTGTAAAAAAAGTAGAACAATTAGAGGCCCAATTACCTGAGAGGCTAATTTTGTAAATTCTAAGGAATTTATACATAATTTCGATCTTTTATTAAAAGATTCTAGTGGAAATATTGTTTTTTCTTCTAATTCTTCTAATAAAAATATAGAATACATAAAATTCATTACTAAAAAAGATGACACTTATACATGAATTTTAAAAAATTTATAAAACAATAAAATAAATCCTGAAGGAATAGAAATTGCTTTCACGGAAACGGAAGGATATAGATAAAATGAAAAAGAATTATTTAATTAACATTTTCTTTGTTATATTTTTTATTTTAATTTTTGCTTTATTTCCTCTTTTAGTCTTTTTTATTTTTAAAGTTGAAAACAAATGATTAAATATAGCTACTTTTTCTTTATTTCTTATTTCATTTTTAAGTTTTTGATATTTATTTATATTGAAATTATCTTTTTTTAAAGATAATAAGTTAAGGAGAAATTTCGAAAATTTATTAATAACACCTTTTTACGATAGAGAACTTATTTTTTTAACAAAGAAGAGAATAATTTTTTGAGCAATATTACTTTTTATTTTATTCTTCATTGGTTCTTGTCTAATAAGTCTTTGTTATTATGTTTCAAGTTTTACAGATTTTATATTTTATCGGATGGTGCCGGCGTCTTTGAAATTTACCGAAAAACACCCTCTTCCTTACATAAAAGATATAGATACTTTTTTATATAAAATAACTTTTGTTTTTGGTTGATCATTCTTTATTAGTTCTTTAGTTTTAACTCCTTTTATAATTTATTTTATGAATAATCCAAAATTGAAAAAAGAACGAAACATCAACTATCCTTTTGTTAGTTAAACTTTAAAAATACAGAATTATAAACTAGGACAATAAAAAATTAACATTCCTTCGAATGTTAAATCAGGATAAAAAATTAGATACACTCCTTTCTTTTTGGAATGTGTCTAATTTTTTATCCTGATTTAGTTTTTTTTTTTTTTTTTGATTTAGTTTTTTAAAATATAATATGGGTGAAATAATTAAAAACTATATTAAAAGGAGAAAAATAAATTATGAACAAGCAAATATTATCAAAAACATGATTTATTATGTTATTTATCTTAGGTGTTTTATTTTTAGGGATTGCAATAACTTTTTTACATACAATTAAAATAAATACTTTAACAATAATATCTTTTTCTTTATCTTTTATTTTACTATTAAGTTTTTTATGCTTAATAATTTTTCAGATATCATTCTTAAAAAACCACAAACTTCTAAACTGGGACACGAAAAGTGGACAAAAAGTTTAATTTACTAAAACACCTCAACACTCTTGAGGTGTTTTTCAATTTAATACTGATTGAATTCTTTCGTTGTTGTATCAAAACACAAAATCATCAATCAGTGATTTTAATTCATTAAAATTTATTTTTGTAATATCGATTAATTTTAAACATTCTGATTTTAAAATTGAAAAGAAATATTCTGCTTCTCTATTATCTAAAGAATTTCCTACTCTACCCATTGATACAACACCATTGTTTTTCTGAATTAAATCTACATAAGTTTTTGAAGAATATTGGAAACCATGATCAGAATGAGCTATTCATTTTTTATCCATTTTGATTTTAGACATATGTTCCATTACTAGTTCTAAATCATTTCTTTTTGAAAGATTATAATTAACAACAAATTTGCTTTTGTGATCAATCGCAACAGATAAAAATACAAAATTGTTTAAGCAATCTTTTGGTGCAGAAATATAAGTAACATCAGTGGCAATTATTTGGTTTGTCTCTCCGTGATAATCACGATTAACAAGATCTATAAATTTTACGTTTGTGTTCTTTTGTTCTCTATCTATTTTCTTTCTTCTGATTAAACAAAATAAGTTTAATCTTCTCATCGCTCTACCAATAGTCCTATAATTTAGATCTATTTGGAATTTTGTTCTAATATAACTTTCCAATCTTTTTCTACCAAACAAACCCTTATTTTTCTTAAATGACTTAATTATTAATTCATCATATTTAGTATTTACAGATTTTTTTCTTGTTTGCTGCTCTTTAGTTTTTAGATTGTGAATTGTTGACTTAGATTTATTAAAGCATAGGCCCAATTTTCTTGTAGAAAGTGAAGATTTCTTAATTTTAGAAATATCAACTTCAATATTATTTCTATCAAAAGAGTCTTTATAAATTTCTAAAATTTCAATCAATTGTTCCTTAGGCATTTTTTCTCATTCCTTTTTTACAATTTCAATAGGAGTAATTTTTTGCCTTTTTGGTCTACCTGACCCTTTACCTTTTTTAGATGATTTACCTGTTTGCGATTCTATATTTATCATTCCTAAATTATATCTGTTATACTTGAAGACAAAATATTTTTTAGCCTCATTGAATTTTCTATCAAAAAAACTAAAACCTCTGATTGAATAATATTTAAGTTCAAAATCATTTTTTGATATCAAATTATTTTTGTAATCTTCATAACTACCGAATAGTTCTAATCATTCATGTGCCTTTAATTGTCTCATAATACCTCCTAAATATATAAAAACACGAAATATGGTTGTGTCCATATTTCGTGTCCCAGTTTATTCCTCTTAATTTAAAAAATTTATTTCAAGTTTCTTTTTACAAATTAAAGGCATATATTTTTCAAAGTAAAATAATAATTTTTTGATATATATTTCTTTTAATTATCTTTCTTTTTGGTTTATATATGATATTGGGTTACGTTTTTCAGATAAATGAAAAACGAATATTCATCCCAAACGTTAAAGCGGATTTGATTAAAAATTTCCAAATAAATTTATCCCTCGTTTTAGGTTCTTCATTTTTAATTACTGTATTTTGTCATTTTTCTTTAACAACACTTTTATTCTTACTTTCTAAAAAAAACAAACATTTTTAGAAATTTATATACTATATAAAAACTAAAACTAGATGCATTTTTTCATTCTTAAATGCGTCTAGTTTTTATTTTTTTGGATATAAATTTAATTGAATTTTAGTTTATTTATATTTTAAATAGTATGTGCTTTTATCTTGAAGAAAATAAAAAAATCACAATTATTATTGTGATTTTTGGTCATTTCTGAAATGGTACGTCCTAGAGGATTCGAACCTCTGACCCAATGGTTAAAAGCCATTTGCTCTACCTGCTGAGCTAAGGACGCACATTTTGGTGCCCAAGACTGGACTTGAACCAGCACGGTATTGCTACCGAGGGATTTTAAGTCCCTTGCGTCTACCATTCCGCCACCTGGGCATTTGCTTGTTTGCTTAATTATTATACTATACTTTTAAAACTTAACAAATATTTTTTTAAATATTTTTTTATTGAAGTATTTACTAATAATTTGCTTAATTATTTTACCATAAAAACTCTGTATTTTGTAAATTTTGATATTATTTAAATATATGAAAAATATTGTTAAAGTAAAAATTGAAATTCAAAAGAATTCAAGAATTAAATATGAATATAATAGAAAAACAAAAGAAATTGAAGTAGACAGAATTTTGAGAGGAGATTTTGTTTATCCATGTAATTATGGTTTTATTCCAAATGCTTTAGATTGAGACGGTGATGAATTAGATGTACTTTTATATTCAGAAGAAACTTTTATTCCAGGTTCAGTTCTTAATGCAAGAATAATTGGAGCAATGAAGATGATTGATGATGGTGAAACAGATACAAAGTTAATCGCTGTTCACGAAGATGACTATCGTCTTAGTCACATTCAAAATATCAAAGACTTACCGGAACCATTTTTAAAAACAGTAGAAACATTCTTTAGTACTTATAAAAATTGAAAACGTCCAAACATTACTTCTGTTAATGGATTCGAAAATGTTGAATGAGCAATGAAAGAATACGAAGAGTGTGTTGAACTTATGGAAAAATACGGTTCAATGGATAAAAAAGAATTTATTAAAAAAATGCAAGAAATGCATCCTGAGAAATATCAAGGATAATCCATGTTATCATGGATTATTTTTTATTATTTCATTTTATAAATTTTATTTTTAAGTTTATGTTTATTAATTTATCATGCTATAATATATGAGCTTAAAAAATAATTCAAGTAACAAGATTTAAAACTTAATAAAAAAATTAAATTTATATTGTTGTTTTACTTTTTATTTGTTATAATAATTAAGCAAATTGAAGCAAATAAAGCTGAGATAAAATAAAAGTAAAAAATATTGTTGACATTTTAAAAAATAATGTATAATAATATCACAAACATAAATGCCGATTTAGCTCAGCGGTAGAGCAGCTGGCTGTTAACCAGTTGGTCGTTGGTTCAATCCCAATAATCGGCGCCATTTATGGTCTGTTGGTGAAGCGGTTAACACACATGGTTTTCATCCATGCATGCACGGGTTCGATCCCCGTACAGACTGCCATTTTTGGAAGATTAGCTCAGTTGGGAGAGCATCGCCCTTACAAGGCGGAGGTCGTGGGTTCGAGCCCCTCATCTTCCACCATGCCGTCTTAGCTCAGTTGGTAGAGCAACTGACTTGTAATCAGTAGGTCGTAGGTTCGAGTCCTATAGACGGCACCAGTTAAGCATTAGCTTATTTTTTTTAACTTTTTAATACTTTTTGTATTTTGCGCGAGTGGTGAAATTGGCAGACACGCTAGATTTAGGCTCTAGTACTTATGGTGTGAGGGTTCGAGTCCCTCTTCGCGCACCAAACTGATAAACTTACTTTTTAATAAAATTAATTTTTTTTATTTTTTTAGTTTTTAATTATAAACATAAAACCTTAGAATTTTCATTCTAAGGTTTTTTCTTTTTTATTTATTCTTTGAAACCAGCGTTATAAAGTTCTGCATATTTACTTTGAGGATTATTTAATAATGTTTGATGATTTCCTTGTTCCAAAATTCGTCCATTTTCCATTACGATAATTTGTTCTGCATGCATAATTGTACTTAAACGGTGTGCAATAACTAATAAAGTTCTATTTGCCATAAGATAATTCATTGCTTCTTGAATTAACTTTTCAGTAATTGTATCGATTTTTGCAGTTGCTTCATCCATAATAATAATTGGTTTTTTAGAAATTATTGCTCTTGTAATAGCGAGTAATTGTCTTTGACCTTCTGAAATGTTTGAACCATTATTATTTAATATTGTTTGATAGCCATTAGGTAGATTTTGAATAAATTTATCAATTTGAGTAATTTTGCAAATTTCAAAAATTTCTTCTTCACTAATTTCATTATTAGCAACTTTTAAATTATTGAGTAAAGTATCTTCAAAAAGAAAGGTATCTTGTGAAATAGTTCCGATATATTCTCGTCATGAAGCTTGTTTAATTGATTTGGAATTTTGTTTATCAATTAGAATATTTCCATTTTGAGGTTCGTAAAACTTAGCAAGTAATTTAGAAATAGTTGTTTTTCCACATCCTGTATGACCTACTAAAGCTAAAGTGGTACTTGCAGGGATTGTGAAATTAATATTTTTTAAAATGATTTTGTCCGGATTATTTGGATAAGCAAAACTTACATTTTGAAATTCAATTAGTCCTTCTTTGTAATCTAAATCAAAATGTCCAAGATCTGGATTTTTATCTTGAAGATTTAAAATTCTTTCGATTCTTTCTCATGAGGCAAGTCCGCTTTGGAGGGAATTTGTGAATCCAAGAACGGTTTTAATTTGATTGGTGAGTGTTGCGATATACATTGAAAAAGAAGTGATTATACCAAAATCAAGAGGAACAACACCATAGGTACTTATTTTATTTAGTAAAAAATAAGTACCTAGTGAAACAATAATTAATTGATTGAGAATATTTATTAAGTTGTATGTTGGGAAAAGAATATGTCAGTATAGAACTGCTTTTCGACCTGCATTTCTTTCGAGTAAACTCACTTCTTCGAATTTTTTGATAACTTCTGCACGTTGATTGTGAAGACGAATATTAGGTAATGTTTTTAAAATTTCTTCAACATATCCATTATAAGAACCAGCAGCATCTTGGGCGATTTTGAAGTTTTGTTTTGTCTTGCTTATAATTCAAATAAAAACAATTCCGCTCGAAGGGACTAAAACAAGTGCTATGATTGCTAAAATTGGCGCATAAATAAACATTAATGTGATTGTTATTGTGAAAGTAAAAATTACATTCAAAATATTTGTGATTATATTAGAAATTGCATCTGTCAGATTTTGAGTATCACTAACAACAATTGTCATTAGGTCACCCGTTTTTTCATTTTCAAAAAAGTTCATTGATAAAGTTTGAATTTTTAAATAAATTTGTTCCCTTAATTCAAATGAGTATTTATTAAAAGTGGTACTAACGATCAAATTATTAAAAATACTGATTAAACGACTTAAAGCATAAACAACTAATAAAATTCCAACTAATAAGAAGTAAAACATTTTATTAGTTTGTCAATTTTGAAAAGTCGCTTGCGAAAAATTTTGACTAATGATAAAACCAATTAATCACGAACTAAATGCTCCAAGACCAGTTGTTGCAAGAACAAATAAAATTAAGAAAATTCAATGTTTAATTTTAAATGGAACTAATTTAAAAAGTTTTTTAATTTGGTTAAAATTAATTTTTTCTGGTTTGTTTGTTAAATTAACTCTTGGCATTACTTTTTCTCCTGTGAATTATAAATTTTTTGATAGTATTCATTATTTGCAAGGAGCTGTTCATGAGTTCCTGTTCCGACGATTTGACCATTATCTAAAATGATTATTTGATCCATATCTTTGATTGTTTTAATTCTTTGAGCAATAATAATTAAAGTTGTATTTTCTAATTTATTTAAAATTCCTTTACGAACTAATTTATCAGTTGTATTATCAAGGGCGCTAGTTGAATCATCTAAAATTAAGATTTTTGGCTTTTTCAAAATTGCCTGTGCAATACTAATTCTTTGTCTTTGGCCACCACTTAAATTAATTCCATTTTGACCAATTTTAGTTTCAGTTTTGTCAGGATATTCATTAACAAAGTGAGCTTGTGCAATTTTAAGGGTTTGCTCGATTTCGCTATCGCTTGCTTGTTTATTTGTGAAATTTAAGTTTTCTTTAATAGTTCCGCTTAACAACATATTTTTTTGTCAAACTGCAGAAATTTGAGCATGAAAATCTTCTGAATTAATTTGATTTATATCGATGTTATCAATTAATACTCTTCCACTAGTTGGAAGCACTTCTCTTGTTAAAATGTTGACAAGTGAGCTTTTTCCACTTCCTGTTGTTCCGATGATTCCAACTGTTGAATGGGCCGGAATTTTAAATGAAATATTTTTAAGAACTTGATGTTTAGGATTATCATGATAAGCATAAGAAACATTTTGAAATTCAATTGCTCCATCACTAATTTGATTATTATTTGAAATTGGTTGAATACTGCTTTCGGTTGTTAAAATTTCATAAACTCTTTTCGAAGATACATTTGAACGGATTAATTTATTTGCTTCAAAACACACTTGGAAGACACCTGATGAAATTAAACCTAAGTAAGCAATAAATTGATAAACATTTGAAACTTGCCGAGCAATATTTATATTCGAATAATTATGAGCAATTAAACCAAAAATTACAAAGACACTAACATTTGCAATTGAAATACTAAAATGAATAATTGGTCAAGCAATTGAACTAATTTTTGAAACTTTTAAATTAGTGTTCAAAAGGTTGCTATTTTTAGAATCAAAAATATCATAACGACATGATTGGAGATTATAACTTTTAATTAATTCAATTCCATTAATATCTTGTTGAATACTAAGATTAAATTTATCTAAAATTGTATTTTCTTTTGAATAATAAGGAAATAAAAATTTAATTGCAAAAAGAGCTCCTAAAAAGATTAAAGGAACTAAAATTAAAATTGAAATGGATAAATATAAACTTAAAATAACTGAAAAGACAGTTCCTCAAATAATTAAAAAAGAACCATTTAAAAGTGAAAAACAAAGTGTATAAAAACCACCATTAATTTTCATGATGTCGTTATTAAATCTAGTAATAATTGTTGAAAAAGAAATTTGATCAATGTTATCTTTGCTTAAATTTAAGATCTTTTCAAACAGCTTCATCCGAATTAAATGTCTAATGTGACTTATCGTATATTCACCTAGTCTTAGCGAACAAATCCAAATTATTCATTGCAAAGTTGTGAAAACTATAACTAAAATAATTAAAAAACTAAACGGTGTTAAACCACTTGGGGTTTGCAACTCTCAACTTAGAATTTTAATTGTATGAACCGTATTTGGAGTACTTCCACTAATTTCGATAAATTGTTTAACAAACTGTGGAATAATCATTTCCAAAAAACTTGGAAAAATTGCAATTAAAGCACAGAGAAGAATTCTAAATTTAGTAGTTTTAGGTAATATTTTAAAAATTTTTAACATGTGAAAATTATACTGATTTATTCTATCATTCACTTCTATTTAAGCTCAAAAAGAGGATCGGTCAAACTTAGCAGAATATTAATTAACTTGCTAAAAAAATCAAATTTGGTGCTATAATATTAACTATGGAAAAAGCTAGATTAGACAAAAAGCATGAGTTAATTTTGAAATTCACAGTTGCTTTATATATTAAAGAAAAAAGCCCAATTAGCAGTTCAATTTTATTAGAAAAATATCCTAAAGAAACAAATTGTTCTTCTGCTAAGATTCGTTATTTAATGAATGATCTTGAAAAAGACGGATATCTTAAAAAAGCTCATTCATCAAGTGGTCGGATTCCAACTATTTTAGGATTAGATTATTATGCAAAGCACTTAGCTAATTCTTCAGAAGATAAATTAATTCGAAAAATTAATCAAGTATTCAAACAAAAAGAACGTAAGATTGATCAAACAATTGAATCTGCTGCTGAAATCATCACAGAAATGACCGGTTTAACTTTAGTTACAACTTCATATACAGCAAATGCTTTACTTAAAGGGATTGATTTAGTTCCTTTAAGTAAGGAAACAGCAACTGTTGTGATTGTAATTTCAACAGGAGAAGTTTTTTCAAATATTATTAGTTTCAATTCTGATGAAATTAGCATTAATGATTTAAAAATAGCAGTCAAAATTTTTAAAGAAAATTTAATTGATGTTCCAATTAACAATTTAGAACGAGAAATTTTAGATTTGAAAAAAACTCTTTCACAATCAGTTAAAAATTATCAAAAAATTATTGAAACTATTATCAAAAATGTGATTAGTTTAAATTTTAAACAAAGCAATATTTATGGTAAAAATAATATTATTTTAAGTAATCAAATTAATCGTGAAAACCTTTCTCGAATGATTGATTTAATAGAAAATCATTCAGTTTGAGAAAGTATTGAACGTGAAATGGAAAATGAAGAAAAACTTAGAATTGCAGTCAATGACACTGGTGCTTATATGTCTAAACGCATTGATGACGGAGCAAAAGTAACTGAAATTTCAGTTGTTGGAGGTATTGCTTCGGATTTTGATGATATGAAATCAGTTTTAAATGCACTTGAAAGATATTTAAAAAACAAATAATAAAAGGAGTGAAAATATGAAATTTTTGAAAATAAATAATGGAGATAAAATTAAAGGTAATTTTGAACTTTTTATTAACGGACATTTAAATCTTGATTTTTCAGGAATAAGAGAAATTGAAATTGGGCAAAATAGCTATTTACCTGATTTTGATGAACGTTTAATTAATAGAAAAGTTAAAAAAGAAATGGAAGTTAAATTTATTTTTTCTAAAGATTATCCAATTGTCGAATTTCAAAGAAAAGAAGCTATTGTGGTTATTAAAAATTTAGAAATTGCAAAAAACAACACAAATTCTAATTTTGAAACACAAGAACTTTTAACTAAAATCAAAGAACTTGAACTAAAATTAGCCGAAAAGGAATCTCAGCTTAAAATTACTGAATATACATTTAAACAAAAAGCTGAAGAAATTACAAGCAAAGCTAATGAAAAAATTGAATCTTTAAGAAAAGAAATTGAAGAAAAAAATAAATTAGAACTTGCACAAAATAAAGAATTTGCTCTTGCAAGATTTGTTGAAGACTTTGAAGTTCCATTTAATAACTTTAAATTAGCAATGAATATTGGTGCAAACTCAGAAGACCCACAAGTTAAAAATTATTGTATTGGTTTTAATTTAATTGCAAATCAATTTAATCAAGTTTTAGAAGATCATGGTATTTTACTTATTGAACCAAAAATTGGACAGGAATTTAATCCTTACGAGGAAGAAGCGATTGATTTCCAAAATGATGTTAATTTAGCTAACAATACTATTGTTAAAGTGGTAAAACCTGGATTAAAAATAGGAACAAGAATTATTAAACCTGCATCTGTTGTACTCAATAAAAATAATTAAAAAATTTAGCAATTAACTTGACTAACTGCTAAATTTATGGTAGAATATTATTGTCAAACAAAATAAAAGAAAATTTTAAGAGTTTAAATTTAAAAATTACTAGGAGGCGAAATGGCTAAAGAAATAGTATTAGGAATTGACTTAGGAACAACAAACTCTGTTGTTTCTGTAATTGAAAATAAACAACCAGTTGTATTAGAAAATCCAAATGGAAAAAGAACAACCCCATCAGTTGTTGCTTTTAAAAATGGTGAAATTATTGTGGGTGAAGTTGCTAAAAGACAAGTTGAAACTAACCCAAACACAATTGTTTCTATTAAAAGATTAATGGGAACAAACAAAACAGTTCATGCAAATAACAAAGATTATAAACCAGAAGAAATTTCAGCAATGATTCTTTCATATATGAAAGATTATGCTGAAGCAAAATTAGGACAAAAAGTATCTAAAGCAGTTATCACTGTACCAGCATACTTTGATAATGCACAACGTGAAGCAACTAAAATCGCAGGTAAAATTGCAGGATTAGATGTTTTACGTATTATTAATGAACCTACCGCTGCAGCGTTAGCTTTTGGTTTAGAAAAAACAAATCAATCAATGAAAGTTTTAGTTTATGACCTTGGAGGTGGAACATTTGACGTTTCTGTTTTAGAATTAGAAGATGGAACATTTGAAGTTCTTTCAACAAGTGGAGATAACCATTTAGGTGGTGATGACTGAGATAACGAAATTGTTAAATGAATGATTAAAGAAATTAATTCTAGATATGGTTATGATGCAACAAATGACAAAATGGCGTTAGCAAGATTAAAAGAAACAGCAGAAAAAGCTAAAATCGATCTTTCAGCACAATCTGTTGCTCAAATTAATTTACCATTTTTAGCAGTAACTGCATCAGGTCCAGTTAATGTTGAATTAGAACTTAAACGTAGTGAATTTGAAGCGATGACTTCACACTTATTAGATCGTACAAGAAAACCAATTGAAGATGCTTTAAGAGAAGCAGGGATTACTGCTAATGATTTACATGAAGTATTGTTAGTTGGTGGTTCAACAAGAATGCCAGCTGTTGTAGATATGGTAAAAAGAACTTTAAATAAAGAACCAAACCGTTCAATCAACCCTGATGAAGTTGTATCAATTGGTGCAGCTATCCAAGGTGCTGTTCTAGCAGGTGATATTGATGATATTTTACTTCTTGATGTTACACCTCTTACATTAGGAATTGAAACAATGGGTGGTGTTGCTACTCCTTTAATTGCTAGAAATACAACTATCCCAGTTACTAAATCACAAATCTTTTCAACAGCTGCTGATAATCAAACAGAAGTAACAATTAGAGTGGTTCAAGGTGAAAGACCAATGGCAAATGACAATAAGTTGCTTGGACAATTTAACTTAGATGGAATTGAACCTGCTCCAAGAGGTATTCCTCAAATTGAAGTTAGTTTCTCAATTGATGTTAATGGTATTACAACAGTTACAGCAAAAGATGTAAAAACTCAAAAAGAACAAAAAATTACAATTTCAAATTCAAGTAAATTAAGTGAAGATGAAATTGAAAGAATGGTTAAAGAAGCTGAAATGAACAAAGAAGCAGATTCAAAACGTAAAGAAGAAGCTGAAACTATTGTTCGTGCAGAAAGTTTAATTGATCAAATTAATAAAGCTAATAAAGATCAAGGTGATAAATTAGATCCTAAAGCTAAAGAAGAATCAGAAAAATTAGTTAAAGAAATCCAAGATTTAATTGCTAAAAAAGACATTCCAGCACTTAAAACTAAATTAGATGAATTAGAAAACACAATTAGAAACTTCGCAAATTATGCTGCTCAACAAAATGCTCAAGCTAACCCTAACTCACAAAATAGTGAAAATGTTGAAACAGCAGAAGTTGTTGAAGAATAGGTTCTAAAACTTCAAAGATAACTTTATGAAGCACTCTTATTAAAATAGAGTGCTTTTTTTATTAAACTTGGACAAAATAATATAATATATTTACAAAATAATAAATTAAAGGAGTAATTTAATGAAATTAAAACATTTAGAATTGAATTTAAATAATGCACTTGAAAATGGAATTCAAGATTTAGAACAATTCCAAGCCAAAGTGACAGAAATTCATAATGCAGTTTTAAATAAACAAGTCGCTGAAAAAGATTGATTAGGTTGATATGATTTACCTCAAAATTACGATCAAGATGAATTTGCAAGAATGGAAGCTAAAGCACAACATTGACAAAATTTAGGTGTTGAAGTTGTTGTTGTTATTGGAATTGGTGGTTCATATCTTGGAGCCAAAACAGGTTATGATTTTATTTATGGACCATACGCAATTAATAAACCTAAAATGGAATTAGTTTTTGCTGGAAATGATATTTCAGCTGAAGCTTTATATGAAAAATTAAAATATGTTGAAAATAAAAAGTTTGCAATTAATGTGATTTCAAAATCAGGTACAACTTTAGAACCTTCAATTGCGTTTAGAGAATTTAGAAACTTACTTGAACAAAAAGAAGGAGACGGTAGTGCAGAGCTTATCGCTGCTACAACAGATAAAGCTAAAGGTGTTCTTTTTGAACTTGCAACAGCTAAAGGATATGAGAAATTTATTGTTCCTGATGATATTGGAGGACGTTTTTCTGTTTTAACAGCCGTTGGACTTTTTCCATTTTTATGTGCAGGAATTGATGCTCGTAAAATTCTTGAAGGTGCGAATTTAACAAATCAGGAATTAAGCTCAGATTTAATTAATAATAACCCTGCATACGCATATGCTGCTACAAGAATTTTCTTACATAAAGAAAAAAACTTTTTAGCAGAAATGTTAGTTTCATATGAACCTAAGTTGCAATATTTTGCAGAATGATGAAAACAACTTTTTGCTGAATCAGAAGGTAAAGATGGTCAAGGAATTTGACCAATGAGTTCAATTTTTTCAACTGATTTACACTCATTAGGTCAAATGATTCAAGATGGAAATAAAATTTTATTTGAAACAGTTTTAACCTTAAAAAATCCAAAATATAATATTACTTTTAAAGCTGATCACTTAGATCTTGATAAATTGGATTATTTAGATGGTAAAAACTTACATCAAGTAAATAATGTTGCTTTTGAAGCTACAACAAAAGCTCATGTTGAAGTTGGGAAAGTTCCTAATATTCACTTACTTTTTGATAAATTTGATGAAGCAACTTTAGGAGCTTTATTCATTTTCTTTGAAAGAGCTTTAACAATGAGTGCTTATTTACTTGGAGTAAATCCATTTAATCAACCAGGTGTTGAAGTTTATAAGAAAAACATGTTTACCATGTTAGGTAAAAAATAATTAAATGCAAAAGAAATTAATTAAACTACTTGTTCAAAATACAAATTTTAGTCGTAAGCAAATTCTTCAATTTTTTAAAAATCAAGAAGTTACCATAGATGGTCAGGTGGTAAATCAAGATTTTGAAAATTTTATAGGAACTGAGATTAAAATTCAGGGTCAAGAAATTTATAGTTGATGAACAATTTATTTAGCAATAAATAAACCTACTGGTTATGTTTGTGCAAATATTGATAATCTCCATTCAACAATTTTTGAAATTTTAGAACCCAAATATAGAAATATTCAAAATTTACATACTGTTGGTAGACTTGATAAAGATACAACGGGATTGTTATTAGTTACAAATGATGGTCAGTGAACTCATTCTTTAACAAGTCCTAAAAAACATGTTGAAAAAGTTTATTTAGTGACAGTGGATCAAAAAATAGATTCAGCTTTAATTTCTCATTTTGCCCAAGGAGTGCAAATCGGACCAAACGAAATAACTCGTCCAGGTCAATTAGAAATTATTAGTTCTAATCAAGCTTTCTTAACAATTGATGAAGGTAAGTTTCATCAAGTCAAACGTATGTTTAAGACATTTAATTATCAAGTAACAAATCTTAAACGAGTTCAATATGGGAAATTAAAACTAACTGATTTAAATTTAAAGGAGGGTCAAACTTTACTTTTAAGTCAAGCTCAAATTGAACAAATTAAAAAATAACCTTAAAAAAAGGTTATTTTTTAATTCCTAGAAGAACAAAAAGATAAGTTCTTTTGATTCGACTTGCAGTATATCTTTTGCTAACACAAGCTTCAATAAAACTTGCGTAATTAGGTTTATCAATTTGTTTTTTGAAGAGATTTTCAATTCCTTCGCTAATCATTTTGAGTTCACGTAATTTTTCAACTGATGTATTTTTGATTATTTTTTGAAAACGAGGATAGGTGTTTTCAATTAATCTTTTTTGTGGGATTTTAACAATTTTCATTGGTGTATATTCAGAAACATTTTGATTTTGAAGTAGCATTTTACGAATTAAGCTTGCACTTGCGAAGTTGTTATTAGTTTGCTCTGCGTGAAAATCAATTGTACGCTTAATTGCGATTGGAGTAATAGGCAAATCAAAATCTACGATAGTTTTAACATATTCCAGTCCCAAAATATCATTAGGCATAGAAATATCGTGGCCAACAAGTTCGCTTAATGCCAAATTAGTTGCTCGTGGAAAGCTATTTCCGCCTTGCTTTAAATAGTATTTAACTAGTCTATTATATTCTTGACGATTATTTTTGATCGTTTTGGCAATTGTAAGAAAAAGATTTACATCACCTGTTTCTGAACCAAAAACCAAAAACTCAATTCCTTTTTTTGCTAATTTTAAAACAGCTTCACGAGCGAAAATATGTGCAGCTTGTGCACTTATTTCAACTGGTAATTTCACAAATTTATTAACACCATATTTTTTAGCAATTCTCTTTCTTTGGTTGTAGCTTACACAAATTATTTCGCCACGTTGTGAGTATTTTTGAGACATTGCAACGGTGATTTTAGGATTATAAAAGTTTTTCTGAATTCAGTTTAGTTGATAAATATGACCGTTGTGAAATGGGTTGTATTCGACTACAATTCCAATTTTAGTTTTTTTCTTTCATCATTTCATATTTTTAAATTATAGTAATTTTTACTACAAAGATTATTAACTAATAAATAAAAAGGAATAAATTATCTTTTTATAGCTATTTTTAACTTTGAAAAAATCAAAAAATTATTAAGATTTATATTAGTTTTATATTATAATATTTTTGCTAATTATAAAGACCACAAAGGAGGACAACCATGGCTATAGTACCAAAACGTAAAACTTCAAAGCAACGTAAACACAAAAGACAAACACACAATGCGTTAGATGTACCTAACCTTGTTAAATGCTCAAATTGTACAAAATTAGTTGAGCAACACGTAGTATGTAGATTTTGTGGTTTTTACAAAGGTAAAAAAGTTGAAGGATATGTTGCGTTAGACGATCGTATCCAAAAATAATTTATTAATATAATTAATAGCTAGTCTTAGCTATTTTTTTTATTATTTTTGTACTTTTTTAGTTTTTCTTTCAAATTTTTTTTATTTATTAGATGGACTAAATAAGGAGAAAAAATGATTTTATATAAATTCGGAGAAATTGTTTATAAAAACAAAAACAATGTAATTTTAGAAAGTCAAGGAACAGGGTATCTTTTGCAAGTAGCTGAAGATTCACGCTATGAAGTTTCTCAAAAAATTAAAATGTACTTCTTTGAATATCAAACAGATTATTGCAAAAATACTTTTGGTTTCAAAGATTTTAAAGAACGAATTCTTTTTATGGACTTAATTACAATTGATAAAATAGGTCCAAGAATTGCTTTAAATATTCTTAATCACGGTTGAGAAAATGTTGCGAATTTAATTGTAAGTGAAAATTGACAAGAACTTTCAAAATTTAGCTTTGTAAACGAAAAAACAGCAAAATTAATTTGTGTAGAGTTAAAAAACAAATGATCCAAATTAATTCAACCTAAACCTGAGAACATAACTCAAAATAACGATAAAATCACTGATTTAATTAAAACCCTTAGTACTTTAGGTTTTAAAAAACATCAAATTGATTTAGCTTTATCAGAAATTAAAGAAACTAATGATTTGGATCAAATGATAGAAGATTCGATTCAAATTATAGCTAGTCATCAAGCTAGAAGTCATGTCTAAAATTAATTTAAGACCTCAAAGTTTTTGTGATTTTATTGGTCAAAGTCGTTTAATTCAAACTTTAAAAGCAATGATTGCTAGTTCAAAAATCAAAAATAAACCACTAGCTCACATACTTTTTTACGGTTCACCAGGAATGGGTAAAACCACGCTGGCAACAATTATTGCACATGAATTAAATCAAAAAATTCATTATGTTCAAGGTGCAAATATTGAGAAAAAAGCTGATATTCTAAGTATTCTTTCGTTATTGAATGAAGGAGATATTCTTTTTATTGATGAAATTCATAGTGTTAATAAATTGGTTATTGAATTTTTATATAGTGCAATGGAGGAATTTGTTTTTGATTTAATTATTGGTAAAGAAGGAAATTCTCGGGCAGTTAGAATGAAAGTTAAACCTTTCACTTTAATTGGTGCAACGACAAAAATTAATGAATTAACTCAACCATTTAAAGATCGCTTTGGATATATTGCTAGATTGACAAATTATTGTGAAAAAGATATTTTAAAAATTTTAAAAATATCAGCTAAAAAAATGCAAATCCAAATTGATCAAAATTTTCAAAAACAAATTGCCAGTTACTCACGCTATACTCCAAGAGTTGCAAATCATCTTTTAGAAAGAGTTTATGATTTTGCTCTTGCAGAAAATCAAGGAATTATTAATGAAAAAATTATTAAAAAAACTTTTAAATCACTTGATTTATATCAATTTGGTTTAACCAAAGATCATATTGAATATTTAAATATTCTAAATGATGGTTTTAATCGAAGTTATGTTTCATTAGATACCATTATCGGTTTAACTGCTCACAACAAAGATACTTTAATTAATGAAATAGAACCGATTTTACTTTATCATAAGTTTATTGATAAAAATTCACGAGGCAGAAAAATTACAAAATTAGGAGTTGAATATCTAAAGAGTCAACTCTAATCAGAGCTATTTGCATCTTTTTTGTTCTTTTTGTGGTAATATTTAATCAATATGATTAAATGAATTAAAAATATCTTTAAGCTTAATAATTTCAAAAGATATTTAATTAGTTTTATTACGATTGCATCAGCAGGATTTGCTATTTTTGCTGGAAGCAATTATTATATTTCAAAAAATGTTAATAAATCAATTGAATATGCCGGAGGAGTTGAAGTTGTTGTTCAAGCTCAAGTCAAAGATGAAAAAGGTAAGATTGAGAATGCTGACTCTTCACTTATTGAGCTTATCAATCAATCACTTTATAATAGATTAACTGGGGGAACTGGTTTAAATGGAATCAACGTTTCAACCGAAGGTGATGGAAAATTGAGAATTACAAAAAGTGGAAATTATAGTTCTAGCCAACTTAATGAATTTGAAAAAGAAATTGTTACTAAACCAATTTTAACAATTACAGATTCTCAAATGCATCCACTTTTTCAAAAAGATGGTTCAACAATTTCGTTCACCAAGGATGCTTCTTTATTTGATAAAGATGGTAATCTTTTACCAATTTCAACTTGAATACCCCCATTTAAAGCTAACGGAATTAATGCAGAAGTTGGTTCTGATGGAAAATGAGGTGTTTCGATTGAATTAAATGGTGTAAGTGGTGAAAATGCTTGGGTAGATGCTACAACTTATATTTCAAAACAACAAGATCAAAGAATGTTAATTTGATTAAATCTTGAACAACTTTACAAAATGGCAACTCAAGAATTTCCAAGTGATTGAGAAGCCTCAGGTAAAAATTTATGAAATTTTATTCACGTAGGTAATCAAGCAACATATCAAAATGATTCAGGAATGATTGTTGAAAATGCATTAAAGAAAAATGTTTTTGATGCTGAAAAATATTTAATTAGTGCACCTGTGGCTCAAAATACAATTAACACAAATAAAACAATTATTCAAGGAAACTTTACACAAGTACAAGCTAAGGAATTAGCTGATAAAATTAAATTTGGTTTAAGTAATTATGAACTTGTTCCACTTTTAAAATATTATGTTGAAGCTGGTAAAAATGCTAATGCATTTAAGTATGCAATGCTAGCAGGAATTATTATTTTTAGTGTTATTGCACTTTGAATGATTGTTAATTATGGTTTACTAGGTGCTTTAAGTACAATTAGTATGTCACTTTATATCTTTTTAACTCTTTTAATCTTTACAGCTTTAAGAGGAGAATATTCTCCTTCAACAATTGCTGCATTAATTATTGGTATCGGAATTAGTGTTGATGCTAATGTTATTACTTACGAAAGACTTAAAAAGCAAATTTATGAAGGTGATTCGTTTAAAAAGTCGTTTAGGAATGCTAACCGTCAATCGCTTTCAAGTATTGTTGATGCCAATGTCACAACAATTTTAGTTGGATTTATTCTTTTCTATTTAGGAACTAAAGATGTTAAAGGATTTAGTATTACTTTAGTTTTATCTGTTTTATTTACTCTTTTAGTAATGCTTGTTTTCCAAAGATTTTTAGCGTCAATGATAGTTGGAACAGGTCTTTTTGATAATAGGTTATATTTATTAGGAATAAGAAAAAGATATATTAATAAAACAACTAAAATTAAAACTTGAGTTAATAATTTTGATTATTTAAAAAACTCAAAATGATTCGTACTTAGTTCTTTAATTTTTATTCTAATTGCAATTATAGTTTTTGGTGCAATAGCCGGTTCAAAAGGTAGGTTATCGTTAGGAATTAATACTTCAATTCAATTTAGTGGAGGTCTTAATCTTTCGATTGTTGGTGATGATGCTAATACAATTTTTATTACTCAAAATGATGCTTTACAAATTAAACAAAGTTTAATTAATGCTAATTTAGAAATTCCTGATTTAGCTAATCATATTTCAATTAGTGTTGCTAATGTTGAGAATCAATCTTATCTTGTTTCGATTCAAACTACAGAAAATATTGATCATGATCAAATTTTAAATAAAGTTAAAGATGTAGTAAAAACAATAAATAGTGATTACAAAGTTTTAGCATACCAAGTTTCAAATTCAGAAGCTCAAAAATTAGTCTTAAATGCAATGCTTGCAACAGGAATTAGTTTTATAGCTATTGTAATTTATCTTTTATTCAGAATGAATTATACTTATTCAATTGCTGCAATTATTGGTTTATTACATGACTTTTTAATGGTTGTTTCTTTTATAGTTATTACAAGATTACAAATCTCAACTATAGTTGTTGCAGCAATGCTAGCAATTTTAGGATTAAGTATTAATGACACTGTTGTTACTTTTGACAAAATTAGAGAAATTATCAATTCACAATATGTTAGAAAAATTCTTAGCAAAGAAGATATTAGAAAAATAGCTAATACGGCAATCGCTGATACATTAAAGAGAAGTTTGTATACATCACTTACTACTATTTTCGCAATCGTTGTTCTTTTATCTTTCCAAAATGCAACTGATTTTGCTTTCAACATTATTATGCTTTTTGGAATTAGTATTGGTGTATATTCTTCAATTTTTATTTGTACCTGAGTATGAAGCAAACTTGAACTTTCACGTCAAAAACGAATTCAAAAACGAATTCAAAAAGGTTACTGAAATATTAATTGACCTGAAGAACAAACTTTCAATGGAATTAATGATTATTTATCATAAAAGTAGGTTTTACCTGCTTTTTTTCTTTTTTGAATACCTTGTGTTATAATTCGATAAAATTTAGTTAGTATATAGAATACTATAAAGGAGAAAATCATGGCAAAATTCGTTGATGAAGTAAAAATTTTATTACAAGCTGGTAAGGGTGGAGATGGAATGATCTCATTTAGACGTGAAGCACACGTTGATAAAGGTGGACCTGACGGAGGTGACGGAGGTCGAGGAGGAAATATTTACTTTGTTGGTGACCATGGTAAAAATACTCTACTTAGTTTTTATAAAAGCAAACACATAGTTGCGGAAGATGGTGTGAAAGGTGGACCAAAAAATCTTTATGGAGCGAATGCTAAAGACACTTATATTAAAGTTCCAATTGGTACTTTGGTTTACAATGGAAAAAAATTAGTTGCTGATGTTATTGAAGCTGATGTCCCGTATTTAGTTGCTAGCGGAGGTAAAGGTGGTCGTGGAAACACAAAATTTAAGACCGCTAAAAACACGGCTCCTAGAATTTCAGAAAATGGAATGCCAGGTGAAAAGTATGAGGCTAATATTGTTTTAAAAATTCTTAGTGATGTGGGTCTTGTCGGTAAACCGTCAGCTGGTAAAAGCACTTTACTTTCAATCATTTCAAATGCCAAAGCAAAAATTGCTGATTATGAATTTACAACTTTAGTTCCTCAGTTAGGGATGGTTGAATATGATGGTGATTCATTTACTGTCGCTGACTTACCTGGGTTAATTAAAGGGGCATCTTTAGGTAAAGGTCTTGGTATTCAATTTTTAAAACATATTGAGCGTTGTCGTGTTATTGCACATATTATTGATTTTGGTTCTGAAGATAAAAATCCAATCGAAGATTATCAAATTATTAATCAAGAATTAAAAAGTTACAATTTGAAATTAGAAAATAAACCGCAATTAATTATTGCTAATAAATCTGATTTAAGTTCTTTTACTGAACATCTTGATCAATTTAAGAAAGCATATCCTGATTTACAAATTGTGACTATTTCTGCAATTAATCATGAAAATTTAGCTAAAGTTAAAGGAGAACTTCTTAAATTAGTTAAAGAAGCTGCATTAAATCCAATCGAAAATGAAGAGGAAGAACAAATTAAAGTAATTCAATTTGAACCAGATTATGAAATTTTTTCACCTTATAAAGGATACTATGAAATTACTGGTAAGAAAATTGAAGAACTTTATCATAAAATTCCAATTAATACTTACGATAACCTTTTAAGATTCAATAATATTTTGAAAAAAATCGGAGTTTGAGAAGAACTTGTGCGAAGAGGAATTAAACAAGGTGATGTAGTTTCGATTTATGGTTATCAATTTGAATGAGAAAACGAGGTATAAAAAATGAAAAGAGTTAATGATTTTTTAAGCTTTGAAAAATTTACTCAAAAAACAAATCAAGCAATTTATCCTAAATTAAAAACTCTTGTTGATGAAGCGGTTGAGCCTTATCTTCCTGAAATTAAAAAAATAAATATTTGATTTTGAAGTTTACTTGGTTCTGGTTTATTTTTATTGCTTCTTACAGCTATTTTATTTTCTAGATTCCAAAAAAGCATCATTATATCCTCTTTTGGATTTATTGGCTTATGTCTTCTTATCTTATCTTTTGTTTTCCGTCGCTTAAAAAACAAGAAGTACCAATTAATTGCAACAGAAATTTTTGCAAAAACAAATTTAGAACAAATTTACGCAACTGCTCTTGAATCTAATGAGTTAGAATGAAAAATTTGAAAACCTAAATCATCTGAAATTCATGAATTTTTAGAGAAAATTAAAGCACCTGATTTTTGAAGAGCTGCCCCTGGCATTCCGTCTAGAGCAAAAAAACATTCCTGAGAAGTCAAATGAGCATTTTCAATTAGAGAAAAATATCAAGGAATGCTTGTGCAAGTTGTTTGAATTGAAAGAATTGCAAAAAAGGATCATGTTGAAATTGTTTATCATTATGACTATAAAGTCTTTTTAGATACTTCTGCTTTAAAATCAGAAGGAGCATATTTTGAAATCAATTCAAACTTATGAGGTTTAGAAAAACAAAAATTGGAAAATGACCAATTCAATAAAATGTTTCGTCTAAGATCTAATGATGATTTATCAATGCGTAAAATTTTTACGCCTTATTCACAAGAAGTATGTGTCAATCGTCAAATTGATAATGATTATTCAATTATCAAAAAAATTAATATTTTAGCTACACCGGAAATAATGTTAACTTCATTTGTAGGGACAAAGTTTAATTTTGAATTAAGATCATTTAATACTTCAAATTCCTCAAAAATAATTAGAACCATATATGATCAATCAATTTTAGATTTATATACTTTATATTTTATTCTGTCATTTTATGATATTCCAATTTACCTTAAATAGTTTTGAATTATTTAAAAAGAAAATTAGAAATTATCAGTTTCTAATTTTTTTATTTTCCAATATAATAAATATTACGCAAGAATAATAATCAGATGAAAGATGGAATTCGGGATAAATTGAAAAAGTTTTAAAAGTTTCTTTTTATACTTTATATTTTTTTCTTTGTGTTATAATAGTATTGCAATTTACAAACCAACCCAGATATATTTTAAATTAACGTAGGAGGATAGTTATGAGACAAACTACAATTGTTAACAAACAAACAGCCGATAAAAAATGATATATTATCGATGCTGAAGGACAAGTTTTAGGGCGTTTATCAGCATTTGTTGCTTCAGTTTTAAGAGGGAAAAATAAACCTACTTTTACACCAAATGCAGATATGGGTGATAATGTTATCATTATCAATGCAGAAAAAATCATTTTAACAGCTAAAAAAGAAGAAAACAAAATTTACTATTCACACTCAGGTTTTCCAGGTGGATTAAAAAGCATTACAGCAACAAAATTAAGAGCTAAAAGACCAACAGCTTTAATTGAAAAGGCAGTAAGTGGTATGATTCCACATACAAAACTTGGTAATAAACAACGTCGTAATTTATTTGTTTACGCAGGTCCAGCTCACAAACATGAAGCACAAAATCCAGAAAGATTAGAGGTTAAATAATTATGTCAGTACAATACCGTGGTTTAGGAAGAAGAAAATCATCTGTTGCACGTGTTAGATTAACAAGTGGATCAGGTAAATTTGTTATTAATAACCGTGATGCAAGAGAATACCTTACATCAGACATTTATTTAAAAGATGCTAACCAACCTTTTGCTTTAACAGAAACATTAGGACAATTCGATGTTTCAGTTAATGTTGCAGGTGGTGGATTAAGTGGCCAAGCTGGTGCTATTAGATTAGGGATCGCGAGAGCTTTATTAGAAGCTAGTGCTGATTACCGTGCTGTTTTAAAATCTGCAGGAATGCTTACAAGAGACGCGAGAGCTAAAGAACGTAAAAAACCAGGTCTTCGTGCAGCTCGTCGTGCAAGACAATTCTCAAAACGTTAATTTATTTTAATAATTTTGCTTGTTTATTATTATAAATGTTATATAATAAATAAGCACATATGCGAGCGTAGCTCAGCTGGTTAGAGCACACGACTGATAATCGTGAGGTCGATGGTTCAAGTCCATTCGTTCGCACCATTTCAAGAAATTGTCCAAAATCACTTTTATAGTGATTTTTTTTATTTTTTTCTTAATTTTTTTCATCAAAAAAATTAATATTTTTTAATATTTTTTTGATAATTATGTTATTATTATTTCACACATAAATTTTGATAATTTTGAAGTTTTAAAAAATATAAAAAAATATTTATTATTTTCAAAATTGTGTGTATAATAATTAAGCAAACATTTTAAATAAAGTTCTTTGAAAACTAGATATATACAATACATGACAGTCAATTTTTTCGAGAGTTTGATCCTGGCTCAGGATGAACGCTGGCTGTGTGCCTAATACATGCATGTCGAGCGGAGTTCTTCGGAACTTAGCGGCGAATGGGTGAGTAACACGTACTTAACGTGCCCACTAGATTGGAATAACGCTGAGAAATTAGCGCTAATGCCGGATACTTATTAATTTCGCATGAAGTTAATATAAAAGGAGCAATTGCTTCACTAGTGGATCGGGGTGCGTAACATTAGCTAGTTGGTAAGGTAATGGCTTACCAAGGCGATGATGTTTAGCGGGGTTGAGAGACTGATCCGCCACACTGGGACTGAGATACGGCCCAGACTCCTACGGGAGGCAGCAGTAGGGAATTTTCCACAATGGACGAAAGTCTGATGGAGCGACACAGCGTGCAGGATGAAGGCCTTCGGGTTGTAAACTGCTGTTATAAGGGAAGAAAAAACAAAGGAGTGGAAAGCCTTTGTCTTGACGGTACCTTGTCAGAAAGCAACGGCTAACTATGTGCCAGCAGCCGCGGTAATACATAGGTTGCAAGCGTTATCCGGAATTATTGGGCGTAAAGCGTCTGTAGGTTGTGTGTTAAGTCTGACGTCAAAACTTGGGGCTCAACCCCAAATCGCGTTGGATACTGGCACGCTAGAATTGTGTAGAGGTTAGCGGAATTCCTAGTGAAGCGGTGAAATGCGTAGATATTAGGAAGAACATCAACATGGCGAAGGCAGCTAACTGGGCACATATTGACACTGAGAGACGAAAGCGTGGGGAGCAAACAGGATTAGATACCCTGGTAGTCCACGCCGTAAACGATGATGATTAGCTGATGGGGACCATCGGCGCAGCTAACGCATTAAATCATCCGCCTGAGTAGTATGCACGCAAGTGTGAAACTTAAAGGAATTGACGGGGATCCGCACAAGCGGTGGAGCATGTGGTTTAATTTGAAGATACGCGTAGAACCTTACCCACTCTTGACATCTTCCGCAAAGCTATAGAGATATAGTCGAGGTTAACGGAATGACAGATGGTGCATGGTTGTCGTCAGCTCGTGTCGTGAGATGTTCGGTTAAGTCCTGCAACGAGCGCAACCCTTGTCCTTAGTTAGATGATCTAAGGAGACTGCCCGAGTAATTGGGAGGAAGGTGGGGACGACGTCAAATCATCATGCCTCTTACGAGTGGGGCCACACACGTGCTACAATGGACGGTACAAAGAGAAGCAAAACGGCGACGTCAAGCAAATCTCAAAAAACCGTTCTCAGTTCGGATTGTAGTCTGCAACTCGACTACATGAAGTCGGAATCGCTAGTAATCGTAGATCAGCTACGCTACGGTGAATACGTTCTCGGGTCTTGTACACACCGCCCGTCACACCATGGGAGCTGGTAATGCCCGAAGTCGGTTTTGTTAACTACGGAAACAACCGCCTAAGGCAGGACTGGTGACTGGGGTGAAGTCGTAACAAGGTATCCCTACGAGAACGTGGGGATGGATTACCTCCTTTCTACGGAGTACATTACCTATCTAATAGGATACTTAAAGACTATTTTTATTAAAATAATTAATAATTGTTACAATGACACATGTACTATGTTAATAGTCCATAGATATATCTAGTTTTGAGAGAACTTTCTCTCTTGTTCTTTGAAAACTGAATAGTAAAGATATTACAACGACATCAAATAAATAAATTAAATTGGTTAATTTGTTTTGATTGATACCGAGTAATTATTACAATGTAATAATTTATTGAAATGTCTTTGAATATACATCAACAATAGGTCGAATATTGTCAACTTTTAAATAAGTAAGAGTTTGTGGTGGATGCCTTGGGTCTGGAAGTCGATGAAGGACGTGATTACCTGCGATAAGCCTCGTGGAGCTGGATATAAGCTACGAAGCGGGGATTTCCGAATGGGGAAACCTAACTAGAGTAATTTCTAGTTGCTATACGATGAATAAAATAGTCGTATTTGCGAGACACGTTGTGAACTGAAACATCTTAGTAGCAACAGGAAGAGAAAATAAAAAATGATTCCATTAGTAGCGGCGAGCGAAAGTGGAAGAGCCCAAACCAACATTAGTTGGGGTTGTAGGACTATCTACATAAAGTTACAAATCTTTGTTATAGCAGAATTAGTTGGGAAACTAAAGCATAGAGGGTGATACTCCCGTATGCGAAATGGCAAGGACTTCTGATAGTATCCTGAGTAGGGCGGGGCACGTGAAACCCTGTCTGAATCTGCCGGGACCATCCGGTAAGGCTAAATACTAACCAGACACCGATAGTGAACTAGTACCGTGAGGGAAAGGTGAAAAGAACCCCGGGAGGGGAGTGAAATAGAATCTGAAACCGCTTACTTACAATTAGTCAGAGCTCGTTAATGAGTGATGGCGTACATCTTGCAGTATGGACCGGCGAGTTATGTTAACATGCGAGGTTAAGTGGAGAAAAACGGAGCCGTAGAGAAATCGAGTCTTAATAGGGCGTTTAGTATGTTGACATATACCCGAAACCATGTGATCTATCCATGAGCAGGTTGAAGCTTGGTTAACCCCAAGTGGAGGACCGAACCGTAGTACGCTGAAAAGTGCCCGGATGACTTGTGGATAGTGGAGAAATTCCAATCGAACTTGGAGATAGCTGGTTCTCCTCGAAATAGCTTTAGGGCTAGCGTCTGATGTTAAACTTTGGTGGTAGAGCACTGAATATGGAATGGCCGCGCCTAGCGGTACTGACTATAATCAAACTCCGAATACCATTGTGTATTATCAGGCAGTCGGAACCGGGGTGCTAACGTCCCGGCTCGCGAGGGCAACAACCCAGATCGTCAGCTAAGGTCCCAAAATCATGTTAAGTCAGAAAGGTTGTGTGATTTCATAAACAACTAGGAGGTTGGCTTAGAAGCAGCCACCCTTTAAAGAGTGCGTAATAGCTCACTAGTCAAGAGATCATGCGCCAATAATGTAACGGGAGTAAAACATGATACCGAAGCTACGGGTACGAAAGTACGTTAGAGGAGCGTTCTAAGTGCGGCGAAGTCAGACCGTGAGGACTGGTGGAGCGCTTAGAAGTGAGAATGCCGGTATGAGTAACGATTTGAGGTGAGAATCCTCAACGCCTATTGGGAAAGGTTTCCTGGGGAAGGTTCGTCCACCCAGGGTTAGTCAGGACCTAAGCAGAGGCTGAAAAGCGTATGCGATGGACAACAGGTTAATATTCCTGTACTACCTATTATTAGTGATGGAGTGACGGAGAAGGATAGCATTACCCATTAATGGATTTGGGGGTAAGTAGCGACTGGTGAGTATAGTTAAATGCGTACTCTATAACCGGAATCTACGATGCATAGGAACTTCGGTTCTGAATTATGTGATTTCATGCTTCCAAGAAAAGCTTCTAAACGTTTAAAATAATTGGTACCTGTACCGAGAACGGACACACGTTCCCAAGATGAGTATTCTAAGGCGCGCGAGAAAACCATCGTTAAGGAACTCTGCAAAATGACCCCGTAAGTTCGCGAGAAGGGGCGCCAACTTAAAGTTGGCCACAGTAAATTGTGAGGGGCAACTGTTTATCAAAAACACAGCTCTCTGCTAAACCGCAAGGTGATGTATAGGGGGTGAAGCCTGCCCAGTGCCCGAAGGTTAAGTGGATGCGTTAGCTTTATGCGAAGCGTTGAAATGAAGCCCGGGTGAACGGCGGCCGTAACTATAACGGTCCTAAGGTAGCGAAATTCCTTGTCGGCTAAATACTGACCTGCACGAAAGGCGCAATGATCTCTCAACTGTCTCAACGATGGACTCGGTGAAATTATGGTCCCAGTGAAAACGCTGGGTACCCGCATCAAGACGAAAAGACCCCATGGAGCTTTACTACAACTTCGTATTGGAACTTGGCCTAACATGTGTAGGATAGGTGGGAGACTTTGAAGTCAAGGCGCTAGCCTTGATGGAGTCGACCTTGAAATACCACCCTTGGTATGTTGAGTTTCTAACCTGCCGCCGTTATCCGGTGGGGGGACAGTGCGTGGTGGGTAGTTTGACTGGGGCGGTCGCCTCCTAAAAGGTAACGGAGGCGTTCAAAGGTACACTCAATACGGTCAGAAACCGTATGTAGAGCGCAAAGGTAGAAGTGTGCTTGACTGCGAGACCTACAAGTCGAGCAGGTGCGAAAGCAGGACTTAGTGATCCGGCTGTACGTCATGGAACGGCAGTCGCTCAACGGATAAAAGTTACCCTGGGGATAACAGGCTTATCTTGCCCAAGAGATCACATCGACGGCAAGGTTTGGCACCTCGATGTCGGCTCATCGCATCCTGGAGCTGGAGTCGGTTCCAAGGGTTTGGCTGTTCGCCAATTAAAGCGGTACGCGAGCTGGGTTCAGAACGTCGTGAGACAGTTCGGTCCCTATCTGATGTGGGCGTTGGAATATTGATGAGAGCTGCTCTTAGTACGAGAGGACCGGAGTGGACGTACCGCTGGTGTTCCAGTTGTTCCGCCAGGAGCATAGCTGGGTAGCTAAGTACGGAAAGGATAACCGCTGAAAGCATCTAAGTGGGAAGCCTCCTCAGAGATAAGTATTCCCTTGAAATTCCTTGTAGACGACGAGGTTGATAGGATGGAAGTGTACGTGTAGCAATACATTTAGCTGACCATTACTAATAAATTGATAGGTTTAAAAGTTAAGATGTATATTTAGGCATTTTAATGAATTATTATTTACTATTCAGTTTTGAAAGAACTTCACCCAAGAGGGTGTTTTTTCTTGCTTTTTTTATAACTATAAAGCAAGAAATTCGCTTTTTTTTGTAGTTTTAATATATAATAAATAAGTCAATTAGAAAGACGAGGTTAATTTGTTAAATAATAAAACTTATAAGTTAAAAAATTGATTAATAAATTTTTGAGTTAATCATGATTTAGTTAAGAAATTTTTATACACAAGCTTCCTTTTAACTATTTTTGTTATAGGAACCACTATTACTTTACCTTTTGTTAAAATTGCTAATTCTAATCAATTGTCTGATAATGCATTTTTAAATACTTTAAATTTAATTGGTGGTGGAGGATTAAGACAATTTTCTATTTTTGCCTTAGGAATTAGTCCATTTATTAATGCTTCGTTAATTATGATGATTTTACAAACAAAAATTTTTCCTCCAATTTATAAAATGAGTCAAAGCGGTCCACGTGGAAGACGTCAAATTAATATTATTACTCGTTTTGTAACATTATTTATTGCTTTTCCGCAAGCTATTTTCTTAACCAAAGGTTTAGCAACAGGTTCAAATCCTTTTATTACAATTAATCCAGGTAATTCAGGATTTTCAAGTGGTTTTTTAGCTTATTTTGCTCTACCTATGATTTTGGTTTCTGCTTCTCTTTTTGCTCTATTTATTTCAGAACAAATCACTAATAAGGGAGTAGGTAACGGAACTAGTTTGATCATTTTTGCAGGGATTGCAGCAAGATTACCATTCCAATTCCAAACCGCTTTTATAACTTATATTAAAGGAGCTTCTGAAAGCAGCGGAACATTAGTTGGAATTATAAATTTTGTAACTTATTTGGTTGTTTATTTATTTGTAATTTTAATTGTAGCAATCGTTTATGTCGCTGAGCGTCATATTCCAATTCAGCAAGTGGGTGCTGGACGTTCTAAAAATAAAAAAGAAATTGGAAAATTACCAATTAAATTAAATCCAGCTGGTATTATGCCGATTATTTTTGCAATGATGGTTCTTTCTTTACCAGGAATGATTGCGAATATTTTACCAGACACAAGTGCTTCAAAACAATGAATCAACGCAAATATGCAATTTACTAAACCGCTTGGATTTTCACTTTTACTTGTCATAATTTTTTTCTTTTCATTAATTATGGGGATTCAACAATCAAAAGTGGATAAAATAGCAGAAGATTTTGCTAAGAACTCAACCTTCATTCCGGGGGTACGTCCTGGTGAGGAAACACAAGATTATTTAATAGCAATTGTCTTTCGACTTAGTGTGTTTTCATCAATTTATTTATTAATTTTAGGTGGAATGCAATTTGTTGAAATTATGACCGGAATTCTCAATCAAGCAATTTCTTTCGGTGGAACTTCAATTATGATTTTAGTTTCAACTGCACTAGAAACAATTGGTCAAATACAAGCTAGAAATAAAACTAATCAATTAGCTAAAGCTAAACGTAATACAATCTTAAATATCGAATCTGATGAAGATGATCAAAAAGTAGAAGGATTATTATGATAAATAAAAATATAATTTTCATGGGAATGCCAGGAGCAGGAAAAGGAACTGTTGCTGCAATTTTAAAAAATGAAACTAATTTAAAACATCTTTCAACAGGTGAAGTGTTTCGTAATGAAATTAAAAATGAAACACCACTTGGTTTAAAAGTTAAAGAATACGTAACTTCAGGAGGTTATGTTCCTGATGAAATTACTAATCAAATTGTTGCTAATGCTTTAACTCAATTAATTAATCAAAACCAAAGATTTATTTTAGATGGTTATCCACGAACAACAGCACAAGCAGAATTTCTAAACCAAACTTTTGGGAATAATTTTATGGTTATAGAATTACAAGTTTCAGAACAAGATGTCTTAGAACGTCTTGGAGGTAGAAGACTTTGTCCAACTTGTCAAAGTGCTTACCATGTTAAATTCAAAAAACCACAGCAAGAAAATTTATGTGATTTAGATCAAACTGAATTAATTATTCGTGAAGACGATAAACCAGAAAAAATTCTTAAGCGTTTAGCAATTTACAAAGAACAAACTAAACCACTTTTAGACTACTATAAAAACAAAGATTTACTCTTTGAAGTCAATGCAACCGAAGTGCCAGAACAAGTTGCAGAAAAAGTTAAGAAAATTATTCAAAATAATTAATAAAATGGTAAAATCTAAGTACTTTGAAAAAGTGCTTATTTTTTTATTATTTTATGATAAGAAAAAGGGAAAGATATGAGCTTGATTAAATCAGAAAATGATATTGCGAAAATTACCAAAAGTTGTCAAATCTTGGCAGAAGTTAAACAAATTGTTTATGACTTTGTAAGACCAGGGGTTTCTTTAAAAGAAGTTGATCAATTGGCTTTTAAAGAAATAATTAAGCGAGGAGCTAAACCAGCCTTTTTAGGACTTTATGGTTTTCCCGCAACAGCTTGTATATCTGTCAACGAACAATTGATCCATGGTATTCCTAATGATTACATTATCCAAAACGGAGATCTAGTAAGTGTAGATTTAGGATGCATTTATGAAGGATATAATTCTGATAGTGCATTTACAAAAGGAGTTGGTCAAATTACTGATCAAGACCAAAAGTTAATTAATGTTGCTAAAGGAGCTTTTGAAGCTGGTCTTGCAGCAATCAAAAGAGGAGCTCGTATCGGTGATATTTCAAATGCTATTGGAGAATATATCAAAAAGAACAATTTATATACACCAGATGAATTTTGTGGCCATGGGATAGGGCTTCAATTACATGAGGATCCAAATGTTCCTAACGCAGGAAAAAAAGGAACCGGAATGCTATTAAAAGATGGAATGGTTATTTGTATTGAACCTATGGTAACACAATCACGAGGAATTAAAATCTTAAATGATGGATGAACAGTAGTTTCAAGAGATGGTAAAAATACTTCTCATTACGAACATACTGTTTTAATTAAAAATGGTAAAGGAATTGTTCTTACGAAAGGAATTTAATTTTGGCAAAAGATGCTATAAAGTTAAAAGCAAACGTTAAAGAAGTTCACTCAACTGATTTATATTCAGTAGAACTTGAAAA
The DNA here is from genome assembly GCF_900660635.1 of Mycoplasmopsis gallopavonis. GTDB lineage: Bacteria > Bacillota_I > Bacilli_A > Mycoplasmatales > Metamycoplasmataceae > Mycoplasmopsis > Mycoplasmopsis gallopavonis. The sequence continues at coordinate 307,474 of NZ_LR215032.1, read as the reverse complement.
CGGATTAGTTATTAAAGCTCATATTTCAGGAAAGATGCGCGTAAATCATATTCGTATCTTACCTGGTGATGTTGTTGATGTAGAAATGAGTCCTTATGATTTAACACAAGGACGAATTGTTTATCGTCACAAATAAAAAGGAGAATTACATATGAAAGTTAGAGCAAGTGTTAAAAAAATGTGTAAAGATTGCAAAATCATTAAACGTAAAGGAGTTATCCGTGTAATTTGTGCTTTACCAAAGCATAAACAAAGACAAGGATAATTCTAGGTAAAGGAGAACAAAGATGGCACGTATTTTAAACGTTGAAATCCCAAATGATAAACGTATCGTTATTTCATTAACATACATTTATGGAATTGGAAAAACTACAGCACAAGAAATTTGTAAAAAAGCTAACATTGACGAAAATGCTCGTGTTAAAAACTTATCAGAAGAAGAATTAGCAAAAATTCGTGAAGCTGCTAAAGATTATTTAACAGAAGGTGATTTAAGAAGAGAAGTTACATTAAACATTAAACGTTTAATGGAAATTAAATGCTACCGTGGAATTAGACACCGTAGAGGACTTCCTGTAAGAGGACAATCAACTCAAAAGAATGCTCGTACACGTAAAGGTCCAAGAAAAACTGTTGCTGGAAAGAAAGGTAAATAATAATGGCTCGTAAAACTAAGAAAAAAAACATTGTTAGTGGTGTAGCTCACATTCACTCAACAAACCAAAACACAATTGTTACCTTTGCAGACGAACAAGGAAATGTTATTGCTTGAAGCTCAGCTGGAGCAATTGGATACAAAGGAACAAAGAAAAAAACTCCATATGCTGCTGGTTTAGCTGCACAAGCTGCTGCTGAAGCTGCTAAGGAACAAGGTATTAAAACAGTTAAAGTTGAATTAAAAGGTCTTGGAGCAGGAAAAGATGCTGCAAGAAAACAAATCGAAGTTTCAGGTATTACAGTTACTGAAATTAAAGACGTTACACCAGTTCCACACAACGGAACAAGACCACCAAAACGTATCTTAAAACGTGAACGTATGAAAAAATAATTTAATTCGTAATTGAAAGAAGGTATTCCAATGGAAAAAATGAAAAAATTAGTTTATCAAGAAAAACCTAATGTTAAACAAATTGGTGAATATGAAACAGAATTTGTTTTAGAAGGTTTAGAAAGAGGCTATGGTAACACACTTGGTGTTGCTTTAAGAAGAACTTTACTTTCAAGCATTACATCACTTGCACCTTTCGCAATTCGTATTGAAGGTGTAGAACATGAATTCCAAACAATTAAAGATGTTGTAGAAGATGTTCCAAGCTTAATTATGAATCTTAGAAAAGTGCGTTTCTCATATCGGCCAGAAGTAATTGCTGACAATGAAATTGTTAAAGTTACATTAAATTCTGAAGAAAAAGGTGTAATTCACTCTCGCTATTTAGAAGTTAAAAACCAAGCAGGTATTGAAGTTATTGATCACAACTTACATATTGCTGAAGTTATGTCAGAAAATGCTCTTAAATTAGAAATCTTCCTTCGTCCAGGACGTGGTTTCATGTCATACGAAGAAAACAAAGTATTTTTAAGTAAAAAAGAATCAGAGTTAGAAACAGATATTAAAAAAGGAAAATTCATTGCTGTTGATTCAAACTTTTCACCAATTGAAAAAGTTCGTTACAACGTAACTGAATTAAACTCATCTTCAAATAAAATTGAAGAAAGACTTGAATTTGTTATCAAAACAGATGGAACTGTAAAAGCAAAAGATGCATTAAGAACAGCTAGTGAGATTTTAATTGCTCACCTTCAAGTTATTGGTGATGTTGAGAATATGTCAAGAGTTGATTTATTCGAAGAAGAAATCAAGGAAACAGAAAGTAAAGATGAGCAAGATATTGATATTACAGAACTTAATTTATCTGTACGTTCATTAAACGCTTTAAAAAGAATTAAAAGAACCAAACTTAGTCAAATTGCTTCAATGAAATATGAAGAACTTGAACAAACTAAGAATTTAGGAAAAAAATCAATCCAAGAAATTGTTGATAAACTTAAAGAACACGGTTACGAATTAAAAGAAGGAGACGAATAATATGGCGAACCCAACACAAATTTATTCACGTGATACAAAATGAAGAAATGGTGTAATGCGTTCTTTAGTTAGTGAACTTTTTGCAAACGGTAGAATTACAACTACTGTTACAAGAGCGAAAGAAGTTAGAAGACACGCAGAAAGAATGCTTACTAAAGCAAAAAACCCAACTTTAGCAAACAGAAGAATTGTTGCTGGATATCTACGTCCAATTCAAGCAAAAAACGGTCAAGAAGTACTTAAATTCTTATTTTCAGAAATTGCACCTAAATACGCTGAAAGACAAGGTGGATACACAAGAATTATTAAATTACCAAAACGTCAAGGTGACAACACACGTATGGCAATCATTGAATTAGTTTAATCCTATTTTCAAGCTTTAATAACCAAATAATTTTAAATAAAAACAAAAATTCTACCTCGGTAGAATTTTTCTTTTGACTTTTGCTATATAATTTTAAACATGAAAAAACAAAAAGTTAGGAAAATAGGTTTTTTTGCTTCATTAGCAATTAGCGTCTCTTCCGTAATTGGGATTGGGATCTTTTTTAAAAATATTAGTATTTTTAAAAATCAAGTAATTGCAAGTGCAAGTAATCCACCAATTTCACAATTTAGTATTTATAGTTTTCTTTTAGTTTGAATTTTAGGAGGTTTAATTTCATTATTAACTGCTTACTGCTTTATTCAGGTTGGTAAATCTCATAATTCTAAGTCAGGTTTAGCAGGTTGAATTCGTCATTTTAGCTCACCAATTCAGGGAAACATTGCTAAAGTGGCTCATGCTATTTTTTATTACGGAATTTTATGTAGTATTTTACCAATTTTATCAACAGAAATGATTTTTCAAGCAGTAGCGACAATTCGAGGTATTTCGGTTGAACAAATTCCATTTATTTATGTAGTTTTAACCGGAATCTTTGTTTATTTAGCAATTTTAGCCATTAACTTTTTGGCTTTAAATGTGATGGTCGCAATTCAGAAGTTTTCATTCTTTTTTAAAATTGTGCCACTTGCAATTGCGATTATTATTGCTTTTGTCGGTTCAGCGACAAATCCAACAATTAATACTACAACACCAAATTTAGGAACTGAATATGTTCCTTCAACACATGGATTTAATTGAAGTGGTCTCTTTTTATCACTTCCAATTGTTCTTTTTGCTTTTGATTCATTTTTATCAATTGGAAATTTAGCTAGTGATATGGCAAAACCAAAACAAATTCCACTAGTATCTGTTTTGACAATAGTAATTGCAGCTGTTATTTATTTTTTAATTTCATTAGGAGTTGGACTAACAGGATATCCAAATGTTGTTCAAATTTTTTCAATTATTGTTAAAAACAAACCGAATTTAGTTAAAGGTCTACAAATTGCCATTTATTTACTACTTGGAGTTAGTGGTTATTTTGTATGTAATTCAATTTCATTAGCAACATTAAGAAGTCATCAAGCTTTAGTTGAGGAAAAACAGATTCTTGGTTATCAATGATTACACAAATTAAATCTTAAAAAATCAGGTTTAGGCGGATTAGTTTTACAACTTATCTTCTACTTTGGTTTTATTTTGATAGTAGGCTTAATTAGTATTTTCACAAAGCAAGACTCGATTTTAGATGCTCTGACTAATTTACCAGTTACAATCTTTTTCTTGGTGTATGCTTATGCAATATTTTTGGCATGAAAAGATTCAATTAAACAACAAAAAGAGGCAAGTACAATTTTTAAAATTGTTGCCCCAATAACCATTCTTTTAATTGCATTTATTATGGGTTTTGATCTTTTTTACAAAAATCTTTACTTGTTAATTCAAAAACAACCAAGTAATAGTGGAGTATTTTATCCATATCCAAACTGAACATATTTTATTGAAGGAATTATTTTTTGAACAGTTTTAGCAATTTTTATTATCTTTTTAGTTTTAAATTATTTTATTGTTCGAAAAAATCATAAAAAAGAACAGTGACAAGATTTTAACTCACTTGCTTTTGGAAATTTCCTTGCAAATAATAACCATACTAATTAATATTAAAATAGGAGTTATAACTCTTGTTTTAATATTTTTTTCTACACCAATGATTTGATCTATCAAGTCCTTATGAAATTAATTTGCAAAATGAAAAATTTCACAAAAAAAAAAAAAAAAGAAACCAAAAATTTATAATTTATATGTAAAAATGAATAACTCAAACTAATGTTATAATAATATGTTATTTATTTTTTTATTAATTTTAGGGAGATAGAAATGATTAGAGCTAGAAAAAATAAGATTCTAAAATCAATGCTTGTGCTTGGAAGCTCTATAATGGGTGCGATAGGGATTAGTTCTATCGTTTTTCATTCTCGTGCAAAATCAGATATCGAAGAAAAAACAAGTTTAGGTGAACGGGTAGTTGAACCAATTTTATCAGATCACATTAATATCATTATTAAACCGCAATTTAATTCATTAAGCGACGTTAACGTTATTTTAGATGAAATTGAAACAACAGTGGAATTTCATTATGGAGAAGAAATCATTGGTCAACGCTTGAAATTTAAAACTAAGAAAAATCAAGAACTAAAATACAACATTGCAAAAGATATTCCCGAAGGATATATGCTTGTCCCTGAACTTTATCCAAAAGGTAGCGATATTGTTTTAAATCCTGGTGAATTAAATATTATTCAAATTCAACCAATTAAACAAGCTCAAAAAACAACTTTTAGATTTATTGATATAGCTAATAACCAAGAAGTGGGAACACCTGTTATTTTAGATTTAGAAGATTTTAACCAATTTAATTTAATGACTTATTTACCAGAAGGGTACCAATTACCTAAAAATCATGAAGCTCCTGAACTTGTTTTAGGAAAAGTGAATGACATTTTGGTTGATAAAATCCACAAAGAATATACTACTTGAATTTTATATAAGTTACATGATAATGCTCAAACATTAATTCATAAACAAAAAGTAATCACAATAGATGATCAAAAAATTCATCCATCACTTTATATTCCGCAAGGTTATGAATTTGAAGCTCAAAGTATTCAACCGCAACCAATTGAGGAACTTGAACACAAAAATGAATATACATTTTTCATTAAAAAAACACAAGTTAAACATACTACAACTTTTATCTTTAAGTATCAAGGTCAACAAATTGGTGATTTACAAAAAATTATCACTTATGGCGAAGTTGGAATTAGTTTAGAGCAAATCAAAAAACTCAAACCAAAAGCTTATGAAATTAGTTCTAGTTATGATGCAAATTCAATTAAATTTGATCAAACAAATATTGTTCCATTAGATAAAATTCGTGAAAAAGATTTAACAAGATTTATTTTTAAAACAGTAGATAATCAAATTATTAAAAACATTTTATTTGAAGAATTTAAAGATGTTACTTTAACTATTGAACAGTTTTTACCACAAGATTATAAACTAGCTCCTGAGAATACTAAAAGAGATATTAGTAGAGGTAAAACGGATAATACAAACACCTATCTTGTTGAGTTAATTAATAAACCTCCAAAACCTGAACCAATTCCTGAAAAACCCAAACCTGAGCCAGAACCTGTTCCTACTCCTGAAAAGCCAGTAGAACCTAAACCAGTTCCACCTGCTCCGAAAAATAATACTTCTAACAAATTAAGTAAGGAAGAAATTAATAAAATTATTCAAGCTGGTGGTTCAACAATTGATGCTCGTGCTCAAAGGTATGATAAACCATCAACTATGCCAGTTGTTGAGGGAGCAAAATTAAGTGGAGAAATTTTAACTGCTCAAAAACAAAAATTAACTAATATGCGTGCATTAGTTGCAAAAATTAGTAGTCCAAATTATACTTTTAACGCTGAAGATTTACGTAAAGTTTATAGTAATCTCTCAGATGCTGAATTAGGTAGATTGGTTAAATACTTAAATGGTGCAACTTTAAAAGAATTAGGTACAGTTAGTGCTTTCCCAATGGCAGATTTAACAACTGAACAACAAAAAGAAAGTTTAAAAAATCAATTAAATGCAATGCTTGAAGATGCTGATAAATATTTAGCAGAAGGAAAAATTTTAGTTTTCGGAAATAGTTTTGTCGATCTTAATCCAAGATGAGGTTTCCCAAGCGATGATTATAATCCTGCTTTTGTTAGAAACAAAGAGCTTAATTTAAAACGTGGTCTCGCTAACTCAGGAAACAACGCAAAATGAGGACGTAACGGAAGTCAACTTGGAAATGGTGACTATTATGGTTGAAAGAAAAAATCATTATGGAAAGATCCTAAATATAAAACAAAAACTAATCCAGAATGATCTTTTGGTTCAGATAATCGAACCTTTATTGGTGGTAGCGGAATTACAACTATGGAATATACAGCTACCGACGATAATGATGCAGGTAAAAAACAAGGTAAACAATTAATTACTTTCATGGATGCATCAAATCCACAAGCGGTGCAAGATATTATTGAATACCTTAAACAAAGACCTGAAATTTCGGGATTATTTATCAAAAATATAGGTACTAAAAATCCAGAACAAGATATTAGTGAAATTTTAAGAGATATTCCAAGTTCAATCAATAAATTAACTTTAATTTTTGATACTGAAAAAATGGCCGGAATTTCTTACTTAAAAAACAAACACTTTGCACAAGTTGAATTAGGAACAAGTATCAATAATGTTGATGATAACTTAGGAGATATGAGCAATAGACCATTTATTTATGGTTGAGGAATTGACCCAATTATTTTTCAACATACAGATTTTGTTGCTCACGATTGAACTGCTACAAAAGGATTTGATAATTATCAATCAAGTCAAGTCCAATATGGTCCAATTCAATTTAATATAATTCGTCCAAGTGCAGATTCTAGTTTTGAGGAAGTGAAAAAAGCCTTTGATATTGTTTTAGAAACTCATAAAGATTGAAGAATCTTCAATGGAGAACATGGAGATCAAGGTTGACCAATTAAAATTGATCTTTCTGAAACAAAATTAAAATCTTTAAAAGATATTAATCTTTATAAACATAAATTTAGAGTATTAAAACTTCCTTCAAGCGGAACAACATTTACACTTGATATTTCAGATTTAGGTGCTAGTCAATATAGTGCAATTTTAGCGGACTGAGGACCTAATGAAAAACCAAAGATTTTATTTGGAAATGATAGAACAACTAAAATTCATTTTAAAGGAAATGCTAGCGATTTTAGTGGGAAATGAGCTAAGGAGCTACAAGGTTTCTTAACTGGTGTAGTAAATAACACCAACATTCGAACAATTGTTGTTGATAACGATGATGTTCTACAAATTTTAAAAGGTTCACCAGCTTGGGATTCAAGATTCCAAATTAGAACCGCTTTAGAAGAAGAAAGAGGAGGTGGATTTGACTTCGATTAAACAAACAA